>JAGXGJ010000166.1 GCA_024636875.1 Methylococcaceae bacterium
CGCAATGCGCTTTGGTTCTTTTACGCCCAGTATTTCAGAAAGTTGATCATGGGTATAAAACCGCCTATTAGTTGGCGATCTATGCGCTATTAAAACCCCTTCACGATCCCATCGTTGTAACGTGCTGGTAGTTTTAGCTATCAGTTTAGCAAATTCATTTGGTCTATATGTATTCATAATAGATACTTATACACACAATTAATCACATTGTAAACTATTTAGTTAATCTCCCGGAATTGTTATGGCGCAGCCGATAACAAAATTATCTGGCCGCTGTGTCATCCAATAATTTACATTTACTCACCATCATAATCAGCTCGACGAGACTTTCTGCCTGCATTTTTTCCATGATACGGGCTCTATGAACTTCTACGGTACGATTGCTGATAGCCAGAATATTTGCCATTTCTTTATTGGAATGGCCATTGATGATCAGAGACAGGACCTCTTTTTCCCTTACTGTTAACTGATCCAGGCGATTTTGTATGTTATGGTATTCAATGAGTTGTTCTCTGTTCGCAATGTCCTTTTTGATCGCCTCCATGATGCGTTCCAGCAATAATTCATTATCAAACGGTTTTTCCAGAAAATCCACTGCGCCTGCTCTGAAGGCTTTTGCTGAATCCGGAATACCGGCATGGCCGCTGATAAATATGATGGGAATGGAAATTTCTCTTCTCAATAGTTCGTCCTGAAGTTCAAGTCCGCTCATCGAAGGCATTCTAACATCCAGAAGCAGGCACCCCGGATATTCAGGATCATAGTTATTTAAAAACCCCTCGGCGGATGCAAAACTTCTGACAGCTAGTCCTGTTGATTCAATCAAAAGGCTTAGCGAATCACGCACCGCAAATTCATCGTCAACCAGATAAACGAAAACATCAGCTTCATTGTTGCTCATTGATTTATCTTTTTACCGGTAAGGTGAAATAAAAAGTAGTGCCATCTTCCGGGCTGCTGTTGAAAGATAAAACACCCTCATGGGCTTCAACTATGGAGCGGCTGATAGATAATCCCATGCCCATCCCCGTTGGCTTTGTAGTAAAAAAAGGTTTTAGTATCTTGTCTTTTTGAGCTTCATCAATGCCTGAGCCGCTGTCATTTACCTTAATCTCTATCTGATCAAGGCGCTTCATATGCGTCTTTATCAGAACTTGTCGTTGCGTTTTTTGAGGTAAGTCCTTTAAGGCATCAATACTGTTTCTGATCAGGTTTAATATAACCTGTTCAATTTGCACGTTATCGATAGTGACAACAGGAAGATTATTTGCCAGATCAAGCTCCAGCCTGATGTTGTTTTGTTTTACATCAGTGGCACATAAGCTGACTGCATCCTCGATCAGTGAATTGATGTCGGTGTCAGCGCGAAATACCTTTCGAGGGCTGACAAAGTCTTTCATACGGTGAATTATCTGGCCTGCTTTCAGGGCCTGCTGATGTATCTTGAACAAGGTGTCGCCGAGCTCTTCCAGATCAGGATTTTTAGCTCCAATAAAGCGTAAACAGGCCTGTGAATAATTGGCAATCGCTGTCAGTGGCTGATTGACTTCATGCGCGATACCTGACCCCATTTCACCGACAAGACATATACGGCTAACGTGGGCGAGTTCTTCCAGATGGTCTTTCTCCAGTTGTTCCTGGCGTTTACGCAAACTCGCATCGCGTACGATTCCGGTAAAATAGGTTGTCCCATCTATTGAAAATTTCACCAGGGAAATATCCAGCGGCACTACCGAACCATCTTTGCGCAGACCATCCACCTCACGGATTTGACCTACCTTGGATTGCAAATAGCTTTGTAAATCATTACCCTGCTTTTTGATCTGCCAAGGGGGCACGAGTTTGTTAAAACTGCAACCAATGAGCTCTTCTTCACTGTAGCCAAAAATGGTTTTTACTGCTGTATTCGTAGATTGTATGAAACCGGAGGTATCAATAGTGATAATGCCTTCAATTGATGCATTAAAAATGGCATTGAGCTTGGCTTCCCGTTCACATAATTGGTGTTTGGAATACTTGAGTTCTTCAATCTTCCGGGTTAAATCCAGATTGCTTTCTGTCAGAGCCCTGGTCTGTTCAACAATCTTTTGCTCCAGTTTTTCATTGAGGCAGGAAATGGTTTCCTGGGAGTATTTATATTCAGTAATATCCTGAAGTGCCAGGCATATTTGAATGTCGTTATTGAAGTTGTTATTGACATTACCCCGCAATTCCACACAAGTGAACTGGCTGTTGTAGCTACAGAATTGTCGTTTGCAGCCGATAAGCGTAAAGCCGGGGCATGCCGGATGAATAGCCACGCTATTTTTGATCCCCAGCTTTACATTCAGAATTTGATCATTTTTCTCCATTAACAGGTCATGGATAAAAAAATAGTAGCTATCCTGATCTGAGGGATGAATAAATCTCCCCAGTTTCCTGTTGACAAGCGCCTCTTTTGAACAGTCCAATAGCTTTGCGGCCGCCTTATTGGCTTTCTTGATAATGCCGTGCTCATTCAGTGTCAGGTAGGCTACAGGCGATAAATCGTAAATGCGTGCAAAGTCGTCACGGGATGCACCCAGTTCCTGATGCGTTCTTTTAAGCTCCTCATTCTGCAGTTCCAGCTCTATCTGGTGAGCCTGAAATTCGAACAGCAGTTTTTCAATGTCTGCACCGGACATCCGGGCAAGATCAGTGCCGGATTTGCTAAGCATCGCTTCCGCCTGTTTCCGGATAGTGTTCCGATGCTCATCCAGCAATTGCCTGGCTTCTTTTCGGAGAATATCGGCATCCTGCTTCTTTATAGATTGAGTGGTCATCGCGTATACCTGTTCCTGCGTTGGTAAATAATAAGCCTGAGTTCGACATAAAAAAATAGGGTCAAAGTACCGCAGGTTGGGTTACGGCTTTTGTAGCCCAACATTTACCGCAGCAATGTGTTGGGTTGCGAAAAGATGCAAACCAACCTACGCGGCTCTCTCGGTGACATCTTCTATGGCCAGCAAAATGAGTGCCGGACTTCCTTGCGATTGTTTCAGAATACAGCCATTGATCAGTAAACGTTTTTTGCCAACAACAGGAAAATTCAGGTTTAAATAATATCCATCAAAGGCAATGTTGCTGGCTAATGTCCCTGCTAAATGTTTATGAAATCCTGCACAGTCCCAGGCTGACTCATTGATTGCATATAGCGATTGTCCGGTCAAATTTTCATTATGAATATTGAATGTCTGGTTGAATGCAGGATTGGCTGTAATTATGTGCAGTTTATCATCAACCACCAGCAGCAGCGGTTGGTGTACGGTATTGACAATCGCCGTCATCAGGGTCGCTGCCTGCGCCGTTTGCTCTGCTTTTTTAAGTCTGCCTATATCAACAAAACTGATCACTAGCCCATCAATCATGTTTTCCGCAGTCCGGTACGGCAGAATACGCAGCAGATACCAGTCACCATTCACTGTCTGCACTTCGGTGTCTTTGTGTACGAGGGTTTGCAATACGGTCTTGGCATCATCAATCAGATGCTCATATTTAAGGGTTGAAAACAGATCTTCAAGTGGTCTGCCTACATCACTATCAATCAGTTTGATAATAGCTTTGGCTTGCCGGGTAAAACGCTTTATTTTCAGATTACCATCGAGAAAAATAGTTGCAATATCTGTGCTGTTCAATAGATTTTGCATGTCATCATTGGTCTCGGAAAGTGATTCAACTTTATTTTGCAGTTCGCTGTTAACAGTATTGAGCTCTTCATTGAGCGACTGCATTTCTTCCTTGGCAGTTTCCAGTTCCTCATTGGAACTTTGCAGTTCTTCATTGGTTGATTGCAACTCTTCGTTGGCGGATTTAAGCTCCTCGTTAGCCGTTTCCAGTTCTTCAATTGTTGTTCTGAGAGATTCCTTGGTAAAGAAAAGTTCCTGTTCAAGCAGTTCTTTTTCGCCGGGTTTATCAATAAACAGCGAGGATTTTTCTGTACTGGCAGGAAGTTGACTACTGTTTTCGTTAATCTGGGGGAGAAAGGAGACCAGAAACAAGTCTCTTAGCGCTTCCGGTTCAACGATTTTTTCCAGCTTGAGGTCTATTGTTTCAACATCACCATTGGTTTTTACCTCAAGCCCTCTAATGGTGATTTCTGTTTCGCCTTTTTTTGCGGCTATGCGCAACGCTGACACCAAAGGCAAGCGCAGGCCTTCTCTGGCCATCTCAATCATATTCCAGCTCGGCTGTCCCGGCGGAGGTTCAAGATATTTTCCTGTGCGGCCGTGAATATAAACGATTTTACCGTGTTCATTGATAATCACGCTGACCGGCGCATACCGGTCCAGCAATAATCGTTCTATCTGACGAGCAATATTCCCTGTCTGGAATTCAGTGCCGAGCGCTTTGAAAGAAGACCTTAATACTTCATTGGAACGGCTGGGAAGCAGTTTACGTTTTGATACGGGAAAGCTGACCCGGGTATCTTTGCGTTGATATATTTTCCATTTCTTGTCAATTGTTGAAAACAAATCATCAAAATTTCCGATTGATTCTGACGTACCAAGAAACAGAAAACCATCGGGATTCAGTGCGTAATGGAACTGCGGAAAAATTTCCTTTTGCAGTTCAGCGCTCAGGTATATCAACAGGTTCCGGCAGCTGATTAAATCTACATGGGTAAACGGCGGGTCCTGAATCAGATTCTGGGTGGCAAAAATCACTGTCTCGCGGACCTCTTTATTAATGCGATATTGACTGTCTTCCAGTTTGAAGAACCGCTGCAGACGTCCTCGTGAAACATCGGCAGCAATACCGCCGGGGTATATGCCTTCACGAGCCTGATTAATGGCCGATTCATCCAGGTCGGTAGCAAAAATCTGAAAGTGGTGTACTTTGCCAATTTTCTCCATGTATTCCTTGAGCAGGATAGCAATAGAGTAAGGCTCTTCGCCGGTGGAGCAACCTGTGACCCATATCCGGAATTCATAGTTATCGGGCTTGCCTTCGAACAGTTTCGGCAGAGCCAGCTTGCTGAGCGCTTCGAAGGCGTCTGTATCCCTGAAAAAATTGGTCACGTTAATCAAAAGTTCCTTGAACAGTTTATCCAGTTCAACCGGATTTTCCTGCAGGAATTGCACATAGTTGTCCGGATTTTTGATCTGATGGATATTCATGCGCCGGGCTATGCGCCGTTGAATCGTGGTGGGTTTATAAGCCGACAGATCATGACCGGTTCGATTACGCAGCAGAATAAATATTTTCTGGATGGGTTCGGAATCAACCAGAACCTCAGGTTGATCGGTGTGAATGCTTTGAAAATAAGGACCTTTACTGTATTGAATCAGCTGCACGCCCATTTTTTCTGCGGGCAGCACGAAATCCACATCACCCATCGCTATGGCACTGCTGGGCATGCCGTCGAATTTCGCTGTTTTGGGCTCCTGAACCATCGTCATGCCCGATACACCCTTGATGGCTTTAAGACCTAAGGCGCCATCCGTGCCCGTTCCTGAAAGAATAATGCCGATGCCCATTTCCTGGATGTCTTCTGCCAATGAGCGTAAAAAATAGTCTATCGGCAGATTTGCAGAATTATGTTTCGGACTGTCCATAAGATGTAACCGGCGGTTGAGTAAGGCCACAGATTTTTTCCGGGCGGACACACAAAAACATGATCTCTTTTCAGAAACATGCCGTCCTGGGCGGTTAAAACCGGCATGTCAGTGAAATTCTTCAGTAAATCAGGCAGAAGACTTATATGCCCGGGCTGTTGATGGGTGACTACGATAAAAGCAAAACCGGTATGGGGCGATAAATTGGCAAAGAATGTTTGCAGCGCCTCCAGTCCACCTGCTGAAGCACCTATGCCGACTACAGGCAATGGGGTGTCTGCTGTATTGTCCGGGGTATCGTGGCGGCCTTTTTTGCTACTGATGGATGTCACTGAGTCGATCCTTTGCCTGGTTATTTTGCTGATATTAAGGGGGAATTCTAAAAATTTGGCTAGCCGCTTATGTCTGAGACAATATATTGATTCCCTGGAATCACCCGGGTTCGATTATAGTCTTGTTGCCGTTCAGACTAACACAGCAACTATCAATGAAAAAGCATGAAACTGAAAAGATGTTAATAAAGATGTTAATAATGTTCCCTTTTCAAATTTCAGTGAAATATAATATTTATCGGTAACAAGATGTAAGTATTGATACGTATAGACCTTATTTTATTTAGGGTATAAATTGATCAGGCTCAAATATATTTGATTTCCTGATTAACCGGGATTGAAAATTTCAATTTCAACCCTAGATATTGGTTACGGACTTAAGCCAGGAATTTACCCTCGCTTCAATAGTTGAAACAAAGGCGGGATTGAAGAAACATAACTGTCACACTTCCTGCACAGGGTATTTCTGGATAAGAACGAATAATTGTTTTTTAAGTATATTATTGAATTAAACATTACTTTTAGAAGACAAAAAATGGCCATTACACGTTATGAACCCTGGAGTTTATTAAATCAATTACAAAGAGAACTGCTCAGTTCCCAGGATGAAAAAACCAGTGAAGGATCAATTGCAACTGCCGAATGGGCGCCCGCAGTTGATATAAAAGAAGAAACCGATAAATTTGTAATTCTTGCCGATATTCCCGGTGTCAAACCGGAAGATATTGAAGTCAGTATGGAAGCGGGCGTCTTGACCGTTAAAGGCAAAAAAGAATCCGAGGCCAAAACTGAAAAAGAAGGTTATAAACGGGTTGAACGTACATACGGTTTTTTTTATCGCCGTTTCAGTCTTCCTGATTCTGCTGATGGCGAAGCCATTAATGCAAAATGCAAACACGGCGTGCTTGAGATCGTTATTCCCAAGCGGGAAGCCGTTAAGCCAAAACGTATCAATGTGTCATCGGAAGAATAATCTTTCAGTTGTGTGGGCTGCTTCTTTCTGACCACAGAATTGATCTGGAAACAGGCAAACGATAAAGTCGTTTGCCTGACCGAGGCAATGGTCCGCTGACTCGAATCGTCATAACAGGAGATTAATATGGCAACATTTCAACAATTAAAACAAAATATCGGCCATGCCTGGGAGTATCTGGCAGAAGGCTGGGAAAGCCTTACCCGTAAGGCAACAAACGCCATAACACGTTTTACAAGCAGTGACAATAAAGACAAATACTCGGATGAGGAGCATAAACAACTGGTAAATCGCAATGCCGGCTGGGGAGTTATGGCTGCCGAGGTGTTTGATGATGATGACAGGGTTATCGTCAGGCTGGAAGCGCCCGGCATGGATAAAAATGAATTTGATTTGCAGGTCATCGATGACGTGCTTATTGTCAGGGGCGAAAAAAGAATTCAGAGCGAGCGTACAGAAGGCCACTACCATGTCAAGGAGTGCGCCTATGGCTGGTTTGAAAGGGCTATTGGACTACCTGATAAAGTGGATTCCGATAAGGCTCAAGCTGGTTACAGGAATGGCATCTTACGGATCGAACTGCCCAAATCGGCCAATAAACGCAGTAAAAGGATAAAAGTTGAGGTTTCCTGAGTTTGTATGAGCAGGTGTCCTTGTGGACCAATCATCCAATGTCATTGACCCAAACAAAAAGTCTCTTTATCCTTTATCAGTCAGGAGATTAACTAAATAGTTTACAATGTGGCTAATTGTGTGTATAAGTATCTATTATGAATACATATAGACCAAATGAATTTGCTAAACTAATAGCTAAAACTACCAGCACGTTACAACGATGGGATCGTGAAGGGGTTTTATAGGAGCCAAAGTTGGTAAAGCGACCTTTGTAATACCCTCACCCTAACCCTCTCCCAAAGGGAGAGGGGACTTTGTGTCGCTTTACCAACGTCGGACTCTATAATAG
>JAGXGJ010000167.1 GCA_024636875.1 Methylococcaceae bacterium
GCGTCTGGAGCAAAATAATTTTGACTCGATATTAATTTTGGTTGGTGCCTGGTTCATGCCATAAGTGCTGCAAAGTTTGGCGCTGCACTATGCCAAAAATCGATAAATATTACAACCTGCATTGATTTGTAGGGACTACCGCTTTGCGGGGCAGCTCAAGCCGAGCAATGAGTGTCATAAAAAATAGAGAACATTCGGGGGGTCTTATGCAAAAAGACGAGCAAAGCATCAGAAGATAGGTGACGGCATGGCAAAAACAGCGACAGTATTTTTGTAAAAAATGCCGCTCCAGTTTTCGAAAGGAGGTATAAATTACAAAAGAAATTCTCCTGTTACAGGCATAGCAAAATATCAGTTTTGTTTGGCATAGGCCAATATATTTAATATTTCCCGACTAAAGAAATAAGCAGGCGTTCCGGTAATTGTGGCCCCTACCTACGCGCTGATAAAGTTGATTTAGGAACGTGCACGAAATAAAATCGCCAAGAAAACAGTGATAGTCTGATGTGACCCGCTAGAGCATGAAGTGACTCCATGCCGGGTGACGATATCTGAGGAATTCCGGGACCTCACGCAGGTTTCGTTTAGACTGACGCTTGCGGGTAAGCAGAAAATTTAACTGCAAGGAAACAGATGTTTTTAACTAGTGAGTGAACCGGTGGTTGAAATTAAGCTGATTTCGGAACAAACTGACATTCAATAATTAACCTTTATGCGCCATAATAGTTTTAAATTTTATTTACATAATGAAAAACAACACTGCAATTAATATCAACTCTGGGCGCCGTCGATTTATGATGCTGGCAGCTTCATTGCCGCTATTTGCTGCCGGAACGTTTACCACAGATACAGTTTTAGCCGCATCCAGGCAGAATAATATTGAACAAAGGATTAACGATTATATTA
This sequence comes from Methylococcaceae bacterium, assembly GCA_024636875.1. Taxonomy (GTDB): domain Bacteria; phylum Pseudomonadota; class Gammaproteobacteria; order Methylococcales; family Methylomonadaceae; genus JAGXGJ01. Next base: position 907 of record JAGXGJ010000167.1, read on the forward strand.
GTAAGTTACGTGGCCGCGGCTTTATTCACGCTGACGAAAAAACCGCTTGGTCCGTTTACGATTTCAAAAAAAGGCAGAAGTTGGTTTCCATCAATGAAAACAGACCTTATCAATGTGCCAGTATGATCAAACCATTTATTGCGTTGGCTTATTTTTATAAACTTAAATACAATAAGAAAAATTATCGTTATACCTCTAGCATTCGAAAAAAAATGGAGGCGATGATTCAACACAGCGATAATCACGCAACAAATTATTTTATCCGGTTATTAAGTAAAAAATCTAAACATCAACAGCCAGCCGAAGTCGAAAAAACCCTCAAGCACCATGCCCCGGGAATTTTTCAACAAACCCGAATCAGGGAATTTATTCCACGTAATGGAAGAACTTATCGCAATAAAGCCTCCGCCAGAGATTATAGCCGGTTTCTTTATGCACTGTGGCACGATGAATTACCCTATTCCCACGAGCTCAAAAGGCTGATGGGCTTACCTAACTCAGATCGTATTTCCGCTGGTGTAGCTATCGTGCCTCCGGTTACCAGAGTTTATGATAAAACCGGCACTACCGCTCGTTTGTGCGGCGACATGGGAATTATGGAAGCAGTAGGCAGAGATGGCGACACCTATCCCTACACCTTTATAGGAATTATTGAAAAACAACATAGAGCCAAAAATTACGGTCAATGGGCAAGAAGCCGCAGTAACATCATTCGCTCTGTATCCGGCATGGTTTATACCGAGATGAAACAGCGTTATCCTTTGGTTTGAATTGAATTACACAGCCAAGCAGGGTACGCATCGGGTATCATTTCAAAGTTCCACTCCCCAAACCAATTAAAGAATGGAAATGAAATGACCCGGACAATATGAATGCGGGATTCTTATTCGTATTCAAGGTGTATCGACTTTACCCGTAAGTCGTATTAATAGTAACCTTGGGTCCATGACTAAATCGTCTGGTGCAAAACACCTATAAATTCGAAAAACGGCCACTGCGTTTTTGTAAGAAATGCTGCTCCAGTTTTTGAAAGTAGGTATAAATTACATAAAGAAACCCTCCTGCTACTGGCAGAGCAAAATACCAGTGTTGTTTGGCATAAGCCAATAAGGTTAATATTTCCTCACCAAAAAAATATGCAGGCGTTACGGTAATTGCGGCCCATACCCACGCACTGATAAGGTTTATCAAGGCAAACTTTTTTGCCGAATATTTGGTTATACCAATCGACATGGGAATGACGGTACGTAAACCATACATATAACGCTGCATAAAAATAATGGGCCAACCGTATTTTTTTAACAGCAAATGAGCGATAGCAAATTTGCGCCGCTGTGTTTGCAGTTTGCGCTGAATAAAGCCTTTATTAAGGCGGCCAACGTAAAAATAGATTTGATCGCCAGTGAAGCCGCCCAGACCCGCCACAAAAACTGTCATGAAGTACTGCATGTCACCGGTATGGGACATGATGCCGCCCATGATCAGGCCCATTTCTCCTTCTACTATGCTCCACAGGAATAAAATAACGTAACCGTATTCCTTAAGCCATCCGATAAATAGTTCTTCCATAAAATCCCTAATTTCGTTGAGACACTGCTTTGATTACAACCATGTTTATGTTTACACATTAATTGGACAGTAAATAATAATTAACAATGGTGGCAGCGCACAGGCAATGCCCCACTCATAGAAATCATTTTAACCGATTTATTAAACTGGCATTTTTAAAGTTCTATTGAGATAGGCTTTTAAATTCCAACAAATTTTGCAAAAGTTTTAAAATATTTCGTAATCTTCAATGGTTGATGTAGTGTATTCAGCTTGCCAGGGTAAATCTACGGTGAATAATTCAGCTGATTATTAGCCAAAGTGACAGATGTCCAAGATCAAGAGCCCTCTATTTCCAATTTATTACTTTGTATAACAAATACTTTCATTTTACTGAACAACCGTTTTCGATAGCGCCTGATCCGTATTTCATGTACATGAGTGCCCGTCATCAGGAAGGACTGGCGCATTTGTTATACGGCATCAATAGGGGCGGCGGTTTCGTCGCGTTAACCGGCGAAGTTGGCACCGGTAAGACCACACTTTGTCATTGTCTATTGCAGCAGCTTCCCGGCGATATTGATCTTGCCATGATATTGAATCCCAAACTCAATGCGACTGAGTTACTGGCTGCAATATGTGATGAACTGGGTGTCATTTATGACAAAAACTTGTCAACGTTAAAAAATCTGATTGATTTATTGAACCTGCATTTGCTAGCTGTTCATGCGAGCGGCAGACGCACAGTACTGCTTATCGATGAAGCACAAAATTTGAGCCTTGATGTATTGGAACAAATACGGCTGTTGACCAATTTGGAAACCAGCAAAACAAAACTGCTGCAAATCATTCTGGTTGGGCAGCCGGAATTGAAGCAATTGCTTAAACGGCAGGATTTACGGCAATTAAATCAGCGCATTACCGCACGTTATCACTTGTTGCCTTTATCACTTGAGGAAACACACGCTTACATTCGCCATCGTTTGACCGTCAGCAGCGGCGATCCTGACCTCTTTAAACCGGGAGCCATTCGAAAAATCTATAAGCTTTCATCAGGCATCCCAAGAGTTATAAATATCCTCTGTGACCGTGCCTTGCTTGGCGCTTACTCGACCAATGCGCGGGTTATTACCCCGCACATTATTAAACATGCGGCACGGGAATTACTAACCGGGACTGATAACGGAGCTCCTCGGACCACAACCCTATTGTCACTCATAGTGTTGTGCGGCATAGCGGCTGGCATTTATATTGTTGGCTTTCATCCGCCATCCCTTGTTAAGGACAAAAATATTCAAGGGGCGAAAGTATTCAAGCCGGTTACTAAACCTGAACCGGCCGCCATATCTCAGCAAACGGAGCAAAAAAATCAGCCGCCGCTTGACAAGATACCCGCAAAACTCCAAGTGGATTTTAATGTCTGGATTAATGACCCCGGGTTTACTTTAAATGCTGCCTTGCTGGAGACTTTGAAAATATGGGGAAAAGTTCTGCCGACGTCTCATCCTGCCGCTTGTAATGATGTGCTGGCAGCCGGTCTGAATTGCCTGTTCGGCAAAGCCAGCTGGAAAGAACTGCTGGCGATGAATCGTCCTGTTATTCTGGAGTTTTCATTGACACCCGAAGCAAAACGTTATGCTGTATTGTCCAGAATCCGGCAAAGTCAATCCATGGTCCAGTTTCAGGGCGATATGTCATTTCCTTTAGCGGATGTTCTTAAGTTCTGGAATGGTTATTATCTGATATTATGGAAGTCGCCGCGCCCGGACATGAAGGCGATTTATCCTGCCCAAAGTTCTGACGATGTACTCTGGTTGCGTCAGCAATTAAATGCTATAAATGGAACACAGGAGACAGTAACTAATCCTCGATTTTTTGATGAGACACTAAAAAAACGCGTGATCAATTTTCAACATCAGAATCATTTGCTTGAAGACGGAATTGCAGGTGCACAGACTATCATCCATCTCGATAATATTTCTGATTCAACTGATTCTCCGCATCTGAAAAATAACTAATTAACACCATGTCATACATTCTTAATGCATTGCGTAAGTCAGAACAGGAACGACTGGCGCAGCAACCTGATACAGTAACCGGCAGAATCCTTGTCAATCAGCCGCAGTCCCTGAATAAGAGAAGTCAATTGATTATTCTGCTGATTATCAGCAATTTGATCGTCGGGGCTTGTTTTTTCTGGTTTCTTCGCAAGGAAACGGGTACTCCTTCACCTGCGGTCAGCCAGGAAGTTTCAGCGCCGGAAAAAATTCAGGATAAACCTGCAATCGTGCCACCAACCAAGATGGCGCCAGCGCCTCAGGCAATAATAAAGAAACCTGAAGCGGCATCGCCATCCATAGCAGAAATAGTGGCATCGAGAAAAACGCTAGTCCCGCAACAACCGGCAACCAAAGCCGACGTGGAAAAAAATCCGGCCCCGGTTCAACCTAAGCCCGATCCAATCAAACAGGATAAGGAGCCAAAATCTGTAGTAGCGACACAAGCCGAGCCGGTCATAGTTGCTGAAAAAAATCCGGAACCAGTAGCTGCAAACAAAACCATTCCTTTCCTGTTTGAGCTGCCGGCGGAGTTTCGCCATTCGGTACCGGAATTGAAAATCAATGTCTTTGTCTATTCTGAACAACCCGCAGAACGGTTTGTTGTCATTGACATGCAGAAATATACTGTTGGCGAGCAGATTAAAGATTCAATAACGCTCAAGGAAATCCGATCTGAAGGTCTCGTCCTTGAACACAGTAACCGTACTTTCCGGATCAAACGGCCATAAAATTGGATGGGTGCTGATTCCAAAAAATGTCATTTATTTTTACCATGAAGACCATGAAGGGCTTGAAGATATTACTGTGTTGACTTTTCAGGTAAATCCATGTCCACTTGGATTGGCATTGGAATTAAGGCACTATCCAATCGCCCACCGGTTTCAAGTTTCACTCTGTTGCTGGATCCCATCGCACGATATATGTGCCTTTTGAAGCAAAACGCTGTTCAGGGTCTAAGCTCAATTGTGTGGAAATGCCTGGATTAATCGCGGTTTCGGCTTCGCGCTCAATATGCTCTAGCAAGTACTCCCGGGAAAAATGGTCGACCATGCTTTCCAGGCTTGTCTGCAAAAGATAGAGTGCATAATAGGTTTTGAACTGGATGTTTTCATTATCGGCAGGCAGTTGTACCGTATCCATCCAGGCTCTTACCCTGAATGCGTTTGGGTTGTAGACGCTAGGCAATTCGGATGGAAAGATAAAATGTAATTTTGCCAATAATAGTCAGCTATAGTGCAGTCTATCAAAAATAAGCGGGAACCCTCAAAATAGAGTCTTTTTTCAAAGAGACAAAGACCCTAACCGTAGGAGGTATTCCCGCCATGAAGAAGCATACGTACAGAGCGCAAAAAGTCAACAACA
>JAGXGJ010000168.1 GCA_024636875.1 Methylococcaceae bacterium
TAAAATTCGTTTTTTTTATTGCCCGCCAACCAAAAATCAATGAGTTACGCTGGCTTTCTAGGAAAATGGGCTTGGTTTTTCAATTTTTCGCTCTGTAAGCTATTGATTTATAACCTACCTGCAACTAATGAGAAGTTACGTCATAGACTCTGTTTAATTGATTAATTTTCATACTATTTGCTCTTAGAGTCATTATATGGATATAAAGCAAAAAACATTCCAATCATGACAAATTGATAGAGATGGGTACTCCACATGCAAGCCTGAATACCATTAATACTACTGTGTCAGATTGGATGGTAGCTCTGTTTCAAGATCGTCATTCCGGCATGGATTCACCTCAGGCTATCCTGCCAGGCGCCCATCGGGTAAATGCAACTGTGTTCCCGACAGATTTGTGCCGGAATCCTGGCACCTGGACGGCTATGAGTCTGCCATCCATGGCACTGGATATCCGCTTCCCGGCGGGTATGACGAACTTACAGATAATTTGACAAATTAAATTAATTATCATTTTGGAAAAGTTTTGTTTTTCTTTCGGTAAATCTTGCCGGACAGTGCGGTAAATCATAACTGTTAAATTATCTCTCTGGCAACAATGGTATATATATTGCTCCATAACATTACTGGTTATTAAAAAGGGGCTATCAGGGAGTAGTCAATGGCTATCACGGTGCAAACTTCTAACAGGTTTGCACTAATTTAATGCGAAAAACGGGTATTTGTTCACTTCTGCATCTCAGGAGCGGATAGGTTGCAGACTCGACTATTAATACAAATAAAGGGCAAAATATGCAAGTGGGAATGATTGGTTTGGGTAAGATGGGCGCCAATATGGCCAGACGATTGATGGCGGGCGGTCATCAATGCGTCGGTTTTGATGTTAATGAAGCCAATGTAACCAATCTTATGAAGGAGGGTGCAGCAGGCGCGACAAGCCTGGAAGAATTTGTTTCTTTATTAGAGGCGCCGCGAGTCGTCTGGTGTATGGTGCCAGCGGGAGACTTGACTGAAAAGACGGTGACGGCATTAGCGGAATTACTGGAAAAGGACGATATCATTATCGATGGCGGCAATTCCTTTTATAAAGATGATGTGCGCCGTGCCAAACTGCTTGCCGATAAGGGTATTCATTATCTGGATGTGGGCACCAGCGGCGGTGTTTGGGGTATCGAAAGAGGCTACTGTCTGATGATTGGCGGCCCGAAACCGGCGGTACAATTAGTCGATCCTATATTCAAAACACTTGCTCCCGGCAAAGGTGATATCGAACCGACACCAGGCCGTGGAAACCATCCGGGCACTGCTGATCAAGGTTATTTGCATTGCGGTCCTTCGGGTTCCGGTCATTTCGTCAAGATGATTCATAACGGTATCGAATATGGCATGATGCTGGCCTATGCTGAAGGCTTCGATATAATGCGTAACGCGCTGATTGCGACAATCTGCCGGAAGAACTGCGCTACGATCTCGATCTTAAGGAAATCGCCGAAGTTTGGCGGCGCGGTAGTGTGGTGGGTTCCTGGTTACTCGATCTGACGGCCATCGCCTTGCTTGAAAATCCTGATCTGTCGAATTATTCGGGCTACGTTGAAGATTCCGGCGAAGGCCGCTGGACAGTGCAAGCGGCCATTGACGAAGCCGTTCCCGCCAATGTGTTAACAGCCGCGCTTTATAGCCGCTTCCGTTCGCGTCAGCCCGCTTGTTTTTCAGACAAAATGCTGTCGGCAATGCGTATGCAATTCGGCGGTCATGTTGAAAAGAAATAAGGCTATTCGGGCCGGTTTAATCGCGCACACGCCCCGAAAAACAACCGGTTCTGTGGTTGTGCTTCGGGGCTTGTGCCTTCCTGAGATAAAAGCGTTGGAGAACTCAGTTGCCTGATACAAAATTTAATAATCCGTTGACTGCCGGGATGAATATAAGCCATGCACCACAACCTTGTACCTTGGTGATATTTGGGGGCGGTGGTGACTTAAGCCGGCGTAAACTCCTGCCAGCCGTCTACAATCAGGCTCTGGAAGGTGAGTTGCCGGCCAACTTTGCAGTGCTGGGATTTGCTATCGAAAAAATGGATGATACGAGCTACCGTGAATTTGCACGTACAGGTATTGAACAGTTTTCAAGACAGCCGTTAGATCCTGCTTTCTGGCTGGATTTTGAACGCTGTTTGCATTATCTGGAAGGCTCTTTTGATAATCCTGATGTTTATAGACAGCTCAAGGAGCATCTGGCAGAGATCGATTCCGCCTTCGGTATCCCCGGTAATAGAGTATTTTATTTGGCTATTCCGCCGGCTCTGATTGAAACCTGCGTCAGTCAACTTAAAGAAGCAGGACTGGTCATGCCTGTTGATGGACAAAGCCCATTTTCGCGTATCATCGTAGAAAAACCGATTGGCCGGGATCTTCAGAGCGCACGCACGGTCAATGCCACTTTGTCCCGGAATTTCGACGAACATCAAATTTACCGGATTGATCATTATCTGGGCAAGGAAACGGTGCAGAACATTCTGGCCATGCGTTTTGCCAACGCGATCTTCGAACCCTTATGGAACGCGAAGCATATTGATCATGTACAAATCACGGTAGCGGAAGAGGAGGGGGTCGGTACACGTGCCGGTTATTACGATACGGCGGGTGCATTGCGCGATATGATTCAGAATCATATTCTGCAACTGTTGACGCTGATCGCAATGGAGCCGCCCTGGATTATGGATGCCGATGTAATTCGTGATCATCGTCAGGATGTGCTTAACTGTTTAAGGCCGATTACCAGCGAGGATTTCGATCAGCACGTGGTACGGGCCCAGTACGGACCAGGATTTCATCATGGCGAAGATGTCCCGGGATATCGGCGAGAAGCGGGAGTGGCTCAGGATTCAATCACTGAAACCTACATTGCCTTGAAACTCTTTATCGATAACTGGCGCTGGGCAGGTGTACCTTTTTACATCCGCACGGGTAAGCGTATGCCCAAACGCGCCAGTGAAATTGCCATTCAATTTAAAAGCGTTCCACCCATTTTATTTAATGCGAACCATGATCAACCCTTGGAGCCTAATGTATTGGCATTAAGTATTCAACCCAATGAAGGCTTGTCCTTACGCATTGCGACCAAACTGCCGGGCGCTAAACTCCGGATTTTTCCGGTCAAAATGGATTTTCGCTATGGTTCAACCTTTGGCGAACAATCCCCCGAAGCTTATGAACGTCTGCTGCTGGATGTAATGGCCGGTGATGCAACGCTGTTTATGCGCCGCGATGCAGTGGAATCGTCCTGGGCCTGGGTTGATAATATTCTTAATACCTGGGCCAGCAGCCGTACCCGCTGGATTCCTGAATATAGCGCAGGTACCTGGGGGCCTCTCGAAGCGGATCGCCTGATTGAATCTGATAATCGTAAATGGCGGTTATTATGATGCAGCAAAAGGTTGTTTCTAAAGTAAATGTTAAAACGCCTAAACGGGTACGTATTGCCCAGATCGAATCAGAATTGGGGGGGTTATGGGCGCAATTTAATCAGAACACCAGTGGCGGACACACTGTGATGCGGGCCTGCATGTCCAATCTTATTATCTATTGCGATAATGCTGAAGAGGCGCAGCTTATCAGCCAGGAAATTGCCGCGATTGTTGATGTCCATCCTGCACGCATATTGTTGCTGGTCGCTGAAGGGCAGTCAGGCAAGGATACGATTGAAGCCTTTATAACCCTTTATTACACGGCGCTGAGCGATGGCTGGCAAGTGTGCGCAGAACGCATTGATGTTGTATCAACGGTTGAAGCTACCAAGCGATTGCCTTCCGTGGCACGCTCACAATTAATCGGTGATTTGCCGACTACTTTATGGTGGGCATCACGACAGCCTGCGCCTGAAGCAGGTGAGGTTTTTTTTCAGCTTGCCGAACTGGCTGATCAGATTATCTACGATAACATGGGCTGGACTAATCCTATCAAAGGCGTGGCGGCGATGACGCGCTGGGTGGCCGCGCAGCAGGATGCGCAAATCGTTCATAATCTTGCCTGGCGGCGCTTTGCCCACTGGCGCAAACTGATCAGTCAGATACTCGATCCCTTGGTTGCTCCTAACGCACTTGAATCTCTGAGCCTTGTTGAAATAGAGCACGGCCCTCACGCCTTAGCGATGAGTTGGCTGTTGGTAGGCTGGATAGCCAGCCAGTTGAAATGGAAATCCGTCGATGGCAAACGGCTTTCAGGTTCGGAACTGGTTTGGCGTTTTCGCAATAATGATCGCGAAATTAAAGTGGTGGCCAAGCGATTGCCGGAAGGTGAGCCGCTGATTTACCGGTTATTGTTTGACTGGAGTCAGGCCGGTCACGATGGACAGCTCTGTTTTGAGCGCCTGGATAGCGATCGAATCGGTATTGTTGAAGCCTTTTCGACCGTTCCAGCCCGGGTATTTGCAGCGCATATACCGGTAAGATCGACCCTGGTGTCAGCTCAACTTGCCCAGCGTAACCGTGACAAAGTATTTGAGAACGCTTTGAAGGCTTCAAATGCGATGAGTGCCGCCTTTCAACAATAGGGGCGTGGTTATACCCATTTCTTCAAGACCTGATAAGTATTGTTACAAACTTAAGGTAAAAGGCTGGGATAAGGGGAATGAAATCATTTTTGATTCTCGTCATCCCTTCTTCTCCAGCAGCTGGCGTTTTTTACTTTCGCAACCTCTTGTTGTTATTGTGTAAATGAATTGTCCAATTAGAATTACTCAGCCATCAACGGTTAACATTTTCAAAGACCGCTACCGTTTCGGGATTTACTGAATAAAGATGCTCGCCGAGTGGCTTTTGATCCTGAGGAAGAATAATGTCCTTAGGCGATTGCAGCGAAGTATCCAAGGCCCGGCACCAGTCTTTTCCATCAATTACAGGCAGTTCCAGAGTGGCTTTTGCTTCAGACATATTCATTATGATATGCAGATCAGCCTCATCAACTTCAATACCTGCCAGCGTAAAAGCCAGAAGTCTTGCTTCCGGGTCATGCCATAACGGCTTGTTAAGTTCGACGCCATGCCATGAAATATCCGGCATATTTTTTCCCTCGATAACTTTGCCGGTCAAAAAACGCCGGCGCATAAGGGACGGATGTCTTTTGCGCAGCGCTACCATCGTTTGAACAAAGCGTAGCATATCAGCATTTTGCTTAGGTTTATTCCAGTCAATCCAGGTTAATTCGTTATCCTGGCAATAACCGTTATTATTACCGCGCATGGTATGCAATATCTCATCACCGGCAAGCAGCATCGGAACTCCCTGGCTGACCAGCAAAATAGCGAAGGCATTTTTTGCCTTTTTTCTACGCAGTTCCAAAATATCCGGGTTTTTGGTATCGCCCTCAATGCCGCAATTGTAGCTTAAATTATGGTTGCATCCATCCCGGTTATATTCCCCGTTAGCCTCATTATGTTTTTTGTTGTAACTGAACAAATCATAAAGGGTAAAGCCATCGTGACAGGTGACAAAGTTGATGCTGCTGATAGGCAAGCGCCCCTGATGCTCATAAAGGTCGCTACTGCCGCAGATACGGGTCGCAAGTTCTGCCAACAGACCTTGATCGCCACGCAAAAATCGGCGGACGGTATCTCGATATATTCCGTTCCATTCAGCCCAGCGATAACCGGGAAAACTGCCTACCTGATAAAGCCCCGCAGCATCCCAGGCTTCGGCAATCAACTTGGTTGTAGTTAACTGTTCTGAAAGTTCGATGCTCCAGAGTACCGGTGGATCCTGCAGGACTTCTCCGCCTTCTCCGCGCGCCAGAGCACTGGCAAGATCAAAGCGGAAACCATCGACATGCATTTCTCTCACCCAGTATTCCAGGCAGCTGATAATGAAACGGGTTACCAAGGGATGATTGGCATTTACCGTATTGCCACAACCGGTGTAGTCTCGCAAAATACTTTTATCATACTTGTCCAGATGATAAAAAGTCTTGCCTCCTATACCTCTGAAATTAATGACAGGGCCATCCACGCCGGCTTCTGCAGTATGGTTGAAAGCCACATCCATGATGACGCCAATTTTCTCCTTGTGCAAGGCCTTCACCAAATCGCGGAACTCTTGTACATGCGTGCCCTGTTCGGGTGTCACACAATAACCCGGATGCGGGCTGAAAAAACTGTGCGTGCTGTAACCCCAGTAGTTCTTTAGTCCGAGATCAGCGGTGTGGATAGGCACATCCTGTTCGTCAAAAGCCATAACCGGCAAGAGCTCAACATGGGTAATACCGAGTTCTTTCAGATAGGGGATTTTTTCAATCAAGCCTGCAAAAGTGCCCGGATTAGCGACATTAGATGAAGGATGCCGGGTGAAACCACCTACATGCAATTCGTAAACAATGGATTTTTCGCTGCTGATGCGCAGTGGCTTGTCTCCTTCCCAGTTATATCTGTCATCACCGCGCATAGACTTGCGACGTTCTTCTGTAGTAGCTGAAATACCGCTATGAGACCTGTCATCAACGACCACACCGCGCATGGCCGTGCGACTATTGTCACCAGGCTGGCAAGCCGCCTTGCGGCTCCAGCGCTTCTGACTGACGGCGCGTACCCAGGGATCTATCAGATGCTTGCCTTTTTCGAAACGAAAGCCGGATTCATAGGCATAGTCTGGCCCGTCCATGCGCCAGGTATACCAGGTCCCGGCCGGCAATTTGCAGACAAAAACATGCCAGGAACAAAAAGTTCGGTTGATTTCCTTTTGCAACGTTATAATTTGAAAAGGCTCATCGCAATCGGAGCTTTCAAACAGTAAAAGTTCTACGTGTTCAGCATAACGGCTGAAAATGGAGAAATTAACCCCGTCAGCACTATGTTTGGAGCCCGTAGGATAGGATTTGCCAGGTTTTACTTTGTATTCTTTTTTTTGCATTTCTTCGACTCTTGTTTTGTAACCATGCGGCAATTCTTCTTGGTTTTTATTACAATGCTGCCTGGTTTTTTGTATTGCCTTGTTCCTTGTTGAAAACGGGAACTTTAAAACACTGGAAATTAACGACACAAGTTTATGGTTTTTCATCCGTTCAAATGTTTTAACCCTTCATTATCCTAAGCACCCGCCAATAATGTAAAGGGGTCTTGTAAGCAATACGAAAAAAATTGATTTAGGCGTCCTTAATAGTCCGTACTACGCGCAGCAGCAACCCGGTGGTTACTGATAGCCCGGAGAGAATCAATGAAGTGATGCTGTCGGCATTTCAATTATTTACCAAAAATCCATTTGACATGATCGATCATGTCCTTGAGCGAATTTTCTTTAAGGGTTTGTATTAATTCGTTTATTTTAAAAGCGTGATGCCTTTCATAAGCCACACCATGCTGTGGTGCATCGGCCAAACCGGTAGCTCTGGCATGTTCGACAAAGCCGTCATTTTTCCAGAAAAAAGCGCCCGGCATCGTGGTTGGTATAACCAATACAAAAAATAAAGAACGTCCAAAGGCGCAGCTTACCAGCATGGACAGCATTAATAGCAGTCCGGCGCCGAGCTTAAATCCATTTATGGCCATGAGTGTCGCCAATAGCAGACTGAAACCCAGCAATATGTTGCGCAGAATGTATGATTTACCGTATTGGCTTATCTGCCGGTAATAAGAAGCGGCGCCTTCATTGCTGCTGGCCTGCATATCGCGGGCGTGAAAAATATGACCGAAGCCTTCAAGCCCCAAACCCAGAGCTGTGATTATCATTAATGTTTGCAGCAATGCCTGTACTTCAACTGCTGCCGCCGGCAGTGTACAAACACTGATTACGGCAATAATCAACGCTCCCAGACTCAGCATTGAACCGGAAAAAGCCGTGCCTGTCTGCCAGTGATTCCAGAACGGCCGGGCCGGAATACGGTAAAGTTTGTACATAAAAAACAAGCCTGTTAGACCACTGAGGATGCCGATAAAGGCAAAGCTGCTGGCGATAAATTGCATGAAGAGATTATCATCAAACAAAATAAAGATAGTATAACCCAATAGACCCGTATAAAACAGAGATACTCCGGCAATTTCACGACTGACCGGAGACAGTCTCAGATTATTAAAGCCCCGGTAAAAGCGATGCGGCTTACCAAGATGCATATTCAGTTTAAATAAACCAACGGTGCTAATTACCACCAGCGCTATCAGCAAGGGCAGCAACAACTCGGGCTTTTGCAGCACGACAAGAGCGTCAAGCCCTGACAGCGGCCCTGCAAGCAACAGCAGGAAAGCGCCGACTGTGGCTTGTGTGCACAAGGTGAAAATCACATGCGCACTTTCGTGACTGGTGAGCAGTTTACGCAGATTCCAGTGTTTTTGACGCCCCTGTTTTTCATCGACTACCGGCTTGAATTTGCCTTCTTTATCATCTCGATGATATTTTAATGGCATGGAATCCGTACGGGTCATTTCCCGGTGCGTTGAGCGGGTTTGCTGAAAGCGGATATTCGGATGGGTAATATCGGTGACAGGAAAGCCGGGGATGTCTGTTTTGGCCTGGATACGGTTTTCGGGAATGTTTTCTATGACGCCAAAGTCCAGCGCATTGCCGAGGCAGGCGGCGACACAGGCGGGCTTTAAGTTGACTTCAAGGCGGTCGACACACATATTGCATTTCGATACCTCGCCTTTTACCGGGTCCAACTGCGGCGCATTATAAGGGCAGACCCAGGTACAATAACCGCAACCAAAACAAATGTCGGGGTCTTGCAGCACTGCTCCGTATTCGGCAAATTTGGTATAGGCACGCGTAGGACAGCCCGTCAGACAAACGGGATCATCACAATGATTACAGGCCATCGAGATATTAAGGCGTTGATAATCAGGATACGTACCGCCCTCGACAAAACCCACAGACCGGTAGGCAAGGTGGATCGGCACATCATTCTTTTCGCTGCAGGCCGATTCACAGGCATGACAACCGATGCAGTTATCGGCATTAAAATAGAAACCGTGCTGTTTGTAACGATTCGGGTTTTCGCCAATGGCGGTATCCCCATTGATGTTCAGGCTTTTATCTCTCAGCTCACTGGCCGGATCAGTCAGTTCGATGTTTTGACCGTAGCGATTCCGGGCTTTCGTTTCCGGGTCATTGAGAAAAGCGTATTTGGGTTCATCGTTGCGTACTTTAAACATAATAGATCCTGGGCAGACACTGTCTGTGTTATTGCCGGTAGTGTTGTCAATATTTTGTGGGAGCGGCTTTAGCCGCGATAGTCGCGGCTAAAGCCGCTCCTACATTAATATTCCCGCGACTCTTTGTTCAACTGGGCAGCCAGGCGCTGATCAACATGTTCAATTTTTACGGCTGATTGTTTAAAGGCAGGCTGTCTGGAATGCGGGTCCAACAAACCGAGGGTAAGGCGATTGACGCAATCAAAAAAATGAAACGGAATAAAAACCATGTTTCTGGGTACACGCTGCGTCAGCATGGCCATGACTACCGCATCGCCTCGCCGGGATAGGACCCGCACATAAGTTTGATGCAGAATACCCAGCTCTGCGGCGGCATCTGGATTCATCTCCATAAAGGGAATTGGACTGAACTTGTTGTTGTTGCCTATCTTTCCGGTTTTTGTCCGGGTATGCCAATGTTCGACCAGACGGCCGGAATTCAGCCAGAACGGGAATTGCTCATCCGGCACTTCGTTATTGTTGATAAAAGGCAAGGGAATCAACCGGGCTCTGCCGTCCTTGAACCGGAATGCTGCGGGCTTTGTATACAAACGCTGATCACCATTGGCGTCCTGCTTTGCCTGTGCTTCAGTATAAGGCCATTGAATACCCCGTTTTTGTTCGATCAGGGCATGCGTCATGCCTGAAATATCACAGAGTCGTCCTTTGGAAAGTGTCTTCATTTCTTCAAACACCTGTTCGGGCTGTTCGGGAAACCTGATTTTTTGGCCTTGCTCAAAGCGTTTGGCCAGCCCGTTAAAAATCTGCATATCCGATTTGGAATCGGCATAAGGTTGCCGTACCTGGCGAGTCAGATTGACGCGCCGCTCGGTATTGGTAAAAACACCTTCTTTTTCGGCCCAGGTTGCCCCCGGCAAATAGATATGCGCGTATTGCGTGGTTTCCACATCGACATAGGAATCCTGCACCACCAGACATTCCAGTTTTTCCAGCGTCTTGCGAATACGCGCCGTATTCGCCATCGAGGTCATCGGGTTGGTAGCAACCAGCCATAAGCCTTTAATTTCGCCCGTTTCTATTGCAGGGAAAATATCCGTTTCGGTCAAACCGCGTTGCTTCGGGAAAAATTCGGGATCGATGCCCCAGAATTGAGCGATTTCCTCACGATCTTCCGCTTTTTCCAGCTGTCTATAGCCCGGCAATCCCGAGCAGGAAGACCATTCCCGCGTACCCATGGCATTACATTGGCCGGTAATCGACAAGCTGGTGCCGCCGGGTTTGCCGATATTGCCGGTAACAAGATTCAGGTTATTAATGCCGACTACGCCGTCGGAACCGTGGGTGCTCTGGTTAATGCCCATCGTCCAGATGCTCATCGCTTTGCCGGCCTTGGCATAAAGGCGGGCTACGGTACGAATAGTATCTTCATCAATGCCGCAAATTTTGGCGGCAGAGCAGGGATCATAGTTTTGAACTTCTTTGGCCAATTCGTCAAAACCGCTGGTGTTGGCGTTGATATAGTCACGATCTTCCAGCCCTTCATTCAGAATCACATGAATCAGGGCATTTTGTAGTACGACATCGGTGCCAGGAGTGATGGCTAAATGAATATCGGCAGTCTGCGCAAAGATAGTGACGCGTGGATCAACCACAATCAACGGAAACCGCCGCTTTTCCAGCGCATCTTTTAAACGCCAGTAGATAATGGGGTGCTGTTCGGGTAGATTAGAGCCCCAGGCGATAAGGCAATCGGTATGCTCAAAATCTTCATAGCAGCCGGGCGGCCCGTCCGAGCCGAAAGAGCGTTTATAACCCGATACGGCTGAAGCCATACAAAGCGTGGTATTGCCGTCGTAGTTATTGGTACCGATCACGCCCCGAACCAGTTTACCCAGGGTATAGAATTCTTCGGTAAATATTTGCCCCGTCGAAACGATGGCAAACGAATCCCGCCCGTAGGTAGCCTGAATACGCTTGATTTCAGCCGCCATTTTATCCAGGGCCTTATCCCAGTCTGACGTCTGGTAAGGGTCTTGGATTTTGTCGCGCACCAGCGGCGTTTTACCACGTCCGGCCGCTTCAAAAACCTCATATTCAAAAATTCCTTTCAGACAAAGTTTACCGCGATTCACATCAGCCCCGCCGGCGCCGCGGGAAGTAACGGGTTGCCCTTCGGCGTTAGTGCCGATTTCAATAGAACAACCGGTTGAACAATAGCCGCAGGTCGAATAAGTCCATTTAACAACGCCTTTGTCAGCCATTTTGATTGGATTTTTTTTGTTACGTCCAAATAGCATACAATGTCACTAGTTATGATTACTTTTAAAGGATGCCTGCTTAACCACGCCTTTGCCAATAGGACAGGTCGTGTTGTCAGCACGATATAAATGCAAATTTATCATACCGGTATCACTTTCCGGCAGGGCAGGATGGGTAGAGCAACGGGAAATCCATCGCATCAGGGATTGTTTTGATGATTTTCGGCTATCGCCTCTATCCATCATAGTAACTCTCCTGGCAGATTAATCAGGTAAGTCAACCGTGCCTT
This sequence comes from Methylococcaceae bacterium, assembly GCA_024636875.1. GTDB lineage: Bacteria > Pseudomonadota > Gammaproteobacteria > Methylococcales > Methylomonadaceae > JAGXGJ01. Next base: position 11,675 of record JAGXGJ010000168.1, read on the forward strand.
GGGCAAACATGACCGCTTCACCGCCTACCCGTAGCGTTAACTGCTCCTTACCCTTATGATCCATTTCCAGGTTCAACACACTTCGTTTCGAGTGTGCATCGCCTCGGTCGACGGCAAAGGTATGTGTGCCTTTTTGGGTATGCTCAAATGAACACAGGTACGATGCAAAGGCCGGCATTGCGCTACCTATGGGTGGATCTTCATGAATACCTATTCGGGGGCCAAGTAGCCGAGCATTAAAGTTCGAATCCACAAAGGGCGTTTTCGGAGCAAACAGTAAAATTTCCTGTGCCGCTGTTTGCGGTGCGATGGATTGACTCCAGGCAGGATAATTGAATTTGGCTTTTCTAACTGTTTCATAACTCCAGACCGGCACGATCAGATAGGGAACTCCGCAGGACACCAGGCGGGGTGAGTATTTCTTGTGATCGAGTTCTGATTGCTGAATGGTTAAAAAGCTCGCCAGTTCTTCATCGGTGGGTGCAAACCGGTCAACGATGGATGAAACTTTACGGCTAAACTGAACAAAAACGGGTTTTCCCTGGTTTGCAGTAATATTGACATTAATCGGCCCTACGTTCTGTTCAAATATCACAGGCGTAATTGCTTCTGTTAAAACAATATCACCACAGCTGCCCAGTACAAACGCGGTCGCTATAATGGGATGTCCAGCAAAATCTATTTCACCCAATGGTGTAAAAATACGCATCCTTCGCGTTGTACTATCACTTTCAGGGTGAAAAACAAAGACCGTTTCAGTTAAATTTAACTCTCTGGCAAGTAGCCGCATGTATTCAGTGCTCAAACCGTCGGCATTTGGAAAAACCGTAATCTGGGCGCCATTGAAAAGCTGCCTGGTGAAAACGTCAGCAATATAATAGTTATATTTCATCATCCTGCTCCGTAATGCTGACTTGAACGCTGCCGTTTTCTATACGAATGGCATAAGCGGGTATTTTTACCGTTTCATCTTCAAGACAGACACCCGTTTGCAGATTGAAATGCTGTTTATATAAAGGCGAAGCGACTACCGGTTGACCCTTAATGTCACCGATCAAGCCGCGTGATAAGACATTGGCGTTACCAAAAGGATCGTAATTGTCAAGCGCATAAACAACAGACTCCCTGGGCATATAAAAGATGGCCACCTGGTGACCTTCAACCAGGGCGCAAACCCCGGAATCAGGCTGTAAATCATCAACACTGCAAACATCTATCCATTGCGTCATTTACGCTACCTCGACCATTTTGAAATGCCTGCGTTCTTCTTCATCAGCGGGACGGATTTGTCCACGTTCTTCGACAAACACCACATTATCATCCGGTTGGTCACTGTTAATGAAATGGCGGAAGCGTTTGAGTTTCGATTCATCTTCAATAGTGGTTTTCCATTCACAGTGATAGGTGTCAATGACATGCTGCATTTGCTGCTCCAGCTGCTCACACAACCCAAGTTTGTCATCAATGATTACCGACTTCAGATAATCCAGACCGCCTTCCATGTTTTCCATCCAGACTGCAGTACGTTGCAGACGATCGGCAGTGCGCACATAAAAACTCAAAAAACGGTCGATATATTTGATCAGGGTTTCTTTATCCAGGCTGGTGGCGAATAAATCCGCATGTCGTGGTTTCATGCCGCCATTGCCGCAGACATACAAATTCCAGCCGGTTTCAGTTGCTATTACACCGACATCTTTACCCTGCGCTTCAGCGCATTCACGCGTACAGCCGGAAACAGCGAATTTTATCTTGTGCGGTGAACGCAAGCCTTTGTAACGATTTTCCAGTTCCACGGCCAGGCCGACGCTGTCATCGATACCATAGCGGCACCAGGTGCTGCCGACGCAGGATTTAACCGTACGTAATGATTTACCGTAGGCGTGGCCGGATTCAAAGCCGGCATCGATGAGTTCTTTCCAGATATGCGGCAATTGATCTACTCTGGCGCCAAATAAATCCACCCGCTGACCGCCGGTAATCTTCGTATAAAGCTTATATTTCTTGCCTACCTGGCCCAGAGCAATCAGCATGTCGGGGCTAACTTCACCGCCTGTGATACGCGGAACGATTGAATAGGTGCCGTCTTTCTGCATATTGGCTAAAAATGTATCATTGGTGTCCTGAAGGCCTAAATGTTCTGTTTTCAGAATATAGTCATTCCAGTAGGAGGCCAGTATTGAACCGACTGCAGGTTTACAAATCTCACAACCTCTGCCTCTACCATGTTTTTCCAGTAAGGTATCAAAGGTTCTGATCTCTTCTACCATAATCAGATTGTACAAATCCTGCCGGGTATAGGGAAAATGCTCACAAATGTCGGTATTCACTTCAAAGCCATGTTTTGCCAGCTCCGAGTTCATGACTGATTTTAATAAGGGCGCACAGCCGCCACAGCCTGTTGATGCCTTGGTTTCCTCTTTTAATGCGCCGATAGTGACGCAACCTGCTTCAATAGCCTGGCAAACAGCACCTTTAGTAACATCAAAACAAGAACAGATTTGGGCCGACATCGGCAAAGCATCCGGACCCAAACCGACCGATTCATCGGAACGGGCCGGTAAAATCAGGGCATCCGGATTTTCCGGCAGTTCAATGCCGTTTAAGCAGTATTGCAATAGGGTGCCATAACCGGACGCTTCACCCACTAATACGGCGCCCAGCAATTGTTTTTTATCCTGACTGACAACCAGACGTTTATACACTTCGCTGGCGCCATTTTGATAGGTATAAACCAATGCGCCCTGCGTTTTGGCATGAGCATCACCGATGCTGGCGACATCAACACCCATCAGTTTCAGTTTTGTGCTCATATCCGCGCCGGTAAAGCTGGCTACATTGCCCGCCAGATCAGCGACAACAGTACGAGCCATCGCATAACCCGGGGCGACCAGCCCATAGATCATGCCATTCCAGAGTGCACATTCACCGATAGCATAAATATCAGGATCCGAGGTAAGACATTGATTGTTGATGACTATGCCGCCGCGCGGCCCTACTTCCAGGGCGCAATCACGGGCAATATCATCACGCGGACGAATGCCAGCCGAGAACAATATAATATCGGTTTCCAGTTCTTCACCATCAGCAAAGCACATTTTATTCGCACACTGCTCGCCGTCAGTAATAATGCTGGTGTTTTTTCCCGTATGCACGGTTACGCCCAAATTTTCAATCTTGCGTCTTAACATGGCGCCGCCCGCTTCATCCAGTTGTACCGCCATCAAGCGCGGGGCAAACTCGACAACATGGGTTTGCAAACCCAAGTCCGTTAAAGCCTTAGCGGCTTCCAACCCTAATAACCCACCGCCGACAACAGCACCTACTTTGCTATTTTTAGCAGCAGAAGTCATAGCTTCAAGATCCTCAATAGTGCGATAAACCAGACACTGCGGCCTGTCATGTCCCGGCACAGGCGGTACAAAGGGATAAGAACCGGTTGCTAAAACCAGTTTGTCATAACGGATAGTTACGCCTTTTTCAGAAACTACGGATTTGGAATGACGGTGGATTTTGCTGGCTTTATCGCCGAGGTGAATAGTAATGTCATTTTGTTCAAAAAAACCGGGTTCAACCAGAGACAAATCGTCTGCTGTTTTGCCTGAGAAAAATTCGGAGAGATGTACCCGGTCATAGGCTGCGCGGGGTTCTTCACAAAAAGTCACTATTTTATAGTTTTTGTTAATACCGCTTGCGACCAGGCTGGCCAGGAATTGCTGTCCAACCATGCCATTACCAATGACGACTAATGTTTGTTTTGTGACCATGTCCAACCTCAATGACTACGTTAATGCTAATTGATAAATATCCGCAAATATCATGCCATTAATTAACCTTCTGATTTTAAGAATCTCCTCAGATTCAGGCGTTATAAAATCGGACTGATTGTGTTTAAAATGGTGCGTAGATAACTATTTTGGTGCAATAAAATAATCAAGTACGCAGTGTTTCGATGTTTTAGCAGTCAATAAAGTGCGTCTTCGGTAGCAATGGTTTGCATGCAGTTCAAGGACTGCAATTGGGAGATATAGAGTCCGACGTTGGTAAAGCGACACAAAGTCCCCCTCTCCCTTTGGGAGAGGGTTAGGGTGAGGGTATTACAAAGGTCGCTTTACCAACTTTGGCTCCTATAACTTCAGTGCGGACTAATGCCAACTGTTGCAATTGGTTTTTACAGTATGAAGAACCGGTCTCCGGCGTGCCGATTGCCGTATATTGCGTAATCAACGGTGGGCATTTCCGGTTTATAGGCGCTATCCATCACCTTTGGCTTCAAGTTCAGATAAATCAGTCAGGGTATTGATGTTAATGAATATTTCCGGGTCGTTGCTGAAATCCCCTTTTACCATTTTCTGCTGTTCAAGCCAGCGGTCAACTTTACGTTGTCCACTGGCCAGGTAGTCTTGCAGGCTGTTTTTCAGCGAAGTTTTTAGCGCTAAAAAAACCGGATGCAGGCGTTCACCGTCAAAGGCGACGGCAACATCGGCATCATATTCAGCACGCGTCGATAACAATTTTTGCAAATGTTCAGCTTTGAAAAACGGCGAATCGCATGGCATCACCACCAGTATCTGCGCATCCGTATGGATCATAGCGGTTAATACGCCCGCCAAAGGACCGTCAAAACTGCCGGTTTGATCGGCAACAACCGGCAAGCCGAATTGCTGATAGTGTTCCTGGCTGCGATTGGCATTGATGATCGACTGATCGGCAACAGAGGACAATGCAGCTATCGCATAACTGACCATCGGCCGGCCTTTATAATTGATCAGGCCTTTGTCCTGATTATTCATGCGCCGGGCCAGTCCACCCGCGAGTATAACACCTGTTACTTTTGTTTGATTGTTCATAGAGTACACTTTCGCAGCTTTAACATCATAACCTGAATGGAGTCAGCCATCCTCACGGCTCTGTTATCTTTAGCAGCCATGATTGACAATAGGTCATTAAAGCTGTTTTCAGTTAAAATAAACCTGCTTTTAAAACACCAGCTAAAACACTAGACGATTTTGCAGATACAGTTTAGAGTAACATCATGACTGACTTGGCCATAAAACAAGCTACTTATCAGGACATTATTGATTTACAGGAAAATATTGTCGGCGAGATCATCAATGGCCAACTGGAAATTCATCCGCGTCCTGCGCCTAAACATGCGCTTGCAGTTGGTTCCTTAGGTGATGAATTAATCTCGCCTTTTCATAAAAGGCGGGGAGGTCCTGGCGGCTGGTGGATTATAGACGAACCTGAATGCCACCTGGGCCCTGATGTTTTAGTGCCTGATCTTGCGGGCTGGCGCAGACAAAGAATGCCCAGGCTGTATCTATCGCTCCATTTGCCGAGCATACCTTTTCACTTTCTGATTTATGGGAATAAGAGTATTACCAATGAAAAATAAATATACAGCATCTATTTTAAGTCTTTTTTTAAGTGCAGCCATTGCCGGCTGCACTACGACACCAGAAAAAATGGTTGAGCAAGCACCTGCTGAGCCAACTCCGCTGGTCAACGACTACCCTACAAGGGATCGCGTTGAATATGTTTTAAACTGCGTTGCCCAGCATGGCGGCCTCACTTATATTTCCCAATACGCTTGCGGCTGTAAAATTGATAAAATCGCTGAAAAACTGACATTTAGTGAATATGAAGCTGCAAAAACATTTACCTATTTAAGCAAAGGGCAGACGGGGGATGCCGGAGGAGCTTTCCGTGATCCTGCACAATCCAGGGATTTAAGAACACGGCTTAAGGAAGCGGAGGCCTATGCCGAAAAAAACTGTTTTGTAAAATAGGAGTATGTTATAGCGTTGCAGGTGTAGCTTCGATCCCATTGCGGGGCAATTCACAGCTACAGCAGCGCTATTTAATACAACAGGTTTATTTTTTCACCAGCTTACGCGCAAAATCGTAAATCGATTGTCGATTGACGACCAGGAAATAACTTAATATCCCCATCAGTAAACCATAAAACAATTTGCCTATGGCTGAGCCTTGCTGCTGGGCTGCTTTTATTGCTGTTTCCGATGCTTTTACTGGCGTAGTTTGCACGGCTACTTTAGCTGGCGTAACCTCTGCTTTCAGATCAGGCAATCCCAAGCTTCGGAAGGTATCATAATCTTGCCAGATAGGATATTTTCCTTTCCATAAGGTCTTGCTGAAATAAGGCGCCAGGCTCATGCCATGTGCCTTTGGAATCCCTTTTTCATCCAAAAAGCCTTTGTAGACAACCAGGCTAATATCGCCGCCTTCACCAAGGCCATTGGTTGTAAAGGATTTTTCAACATGGTCATGCATCATCCAGATACCTTGCCCAAAGCTGTTTAAACCATCGTCGACGCCGCTTAATTCCAGATCAATACGTTGCGCAGGCACCATCATATGTGTATCACGCTGGATATAGGAGCCGGGGCCATTATCGACGCCATCATAATGGGTAATGGTGGGTTTATGTCCATGAATATGCATGGCGAATGCGTCTGTATGCCCATTCAAAATACGCAGTTTTACTTTTTGATTTTCTTCCATATGAATCAAGGATTCCCTTAAGGTATAAGGGAAGGAACGGCCATTGAGCATGAAATAATCATCGGTGGCATCAGTCGTGTCATATTCCATATTCATGTACTTAGCTGTCAGACGCGGATCATTCGCTGCTCTCGCTGCCACCTCATGTAGTTCTTTATCCGCCGATTCATAATGCAAATCATATTCTCTGGCATATTTTTCAAGAACCGCCACCGAAGGATGGCGTACCTGACCTCCACCGACATTAAGCGTTTGCGGCCAATTGTTGGGGCGATTTTCCTCAACGACCAAAATGCCCTGCAAGCCCATTGGGATATGGGTATGCGGCTGTACGTGACAATGGTAATACTGAGTGCCTGGCTGACGCGGCCTGAAGACATAGAGTTTGCTTTCCCCCGGCATGGTATCCATGTTGCTCGTTTGACCGACGACATCGTTGCCGCTACCGCTCATATCCATATAGGGGTGATCAACACCGTGCAAGTGAATGGAATGCGGTAGATAATGGGTGTTTTCCAGGATTATCCAGACCACATCGTCCTGTTCAACCCGAATCACCGGTGACGGTACACGCAACAATGGATTCGCTTCCAGTTCGTAAAGGCTTTTAGTGGACATACTCCGGGTTTTGGGGGCAAAAACCCAGAAAGTCGGTCGTATGCCGGGGGCAATATCAAAGGTTGTCGTTGGCGCTTTCATGTCCGGCGTATGGCCGTTGAGTTCAATAACTTCCAGTTTAATAATAATTTTATCGGGGTCGCCGTCACCATCCATATCGTCTGACATCGTAATGGCATCGGCGGCAAGTTGCGTTTCCATTAATGTGTCCATGGATATGCCGTTGGTGCCTTTAACAAAGGCGGCAATATCAGCCGGATTATCGGGATTACAGAGCAGGGATTCTTGTATGGCTACCCCGTCAATGACTTGTTCTTTACGCCAGGCTGGATTAGTAAATTCGGAACAGACATCTTCCACGGGCCCCATATCAACCTTGGCTGTAGGAGGCAAATCAGTGGCAGCCTGGCTCCAGGAATGCATAAGGAGCAGCGCGACACTCCAGGTAAAGGTAATAAGTTTTTTACTCATACAACGACCTCAGAAAAACACACGATTGAAAAATAAACCGACGCCAAAAAGACGGCAGATTTAATATCCTTATTATTTTAACTGAATTATCTGACTAAGTCTTTTTTAGCGGCTCATTAAATTCAAAGAGTAGTAACAGCCTTAACTTGTGGCGAAAATTTCTAGGAATCCAATAATATTCATAAAGTTCACCAATAAAATATAAAATAATAAAGCAGATGATAATAATGAGATCATCTCAACAACGCGGCAGGGAATCGAATCGCCAGGATGGCCAGACAGACTTTCGAATGAACCCCATAGTTTCCCATTATGTCTCTGTGGTGAAATAGTAAATAAACCTAACGCACATCGTGAAAAATCAATCATCACCTTATTTAGTCGGTATCGACCTGGGCACAACCCATACCGTTGTAGCTTATGCGAAAGCTGAGAAAACAACGCCGGACATACAGATATTTCAAATCGAGCAGCTGGTAGCGCCAGGACAAGTGGCGGCCAGGCCTTTGTTGCCATCGGTACGTTATCATCCTGCGGTAAACGAATTATCAGAGTCAGATGTTGCCTTCCCAAGCTACGGCACAGAAACCCTGTCATCGGGTGAATCTGCCGTCATTGGTGAAGCTGCGCGCTTGTTAGGCGCCAAAACCAAAGGCCGGTTTGTAACCAGCGCCAAAAGCTGGCTGTCGCATCCTTCGGTAGATCAAAGTGCCCGGATTCTCCCGTGGGGCAGTGGCGATGATATCAGCAAGGTTTCGCCCATCGATGCCAGCGCCAGTTATCTGGCGCATATTCGTACCGTATGGGGTCATAAATTTCCTGATGCGCCTTTGGGGCAGCAGGATATTGTCATTACCGTTCCCGCTTCCTTTGATGAAGCTGCACGTTCACTGACTCTGGAAGCGGCGCGAATTGCAGGGCTTACCCGGGTCCGTTTGCTGGAAGAACCCCAGGCGGTCTGTTACGACTGGTTAAGGCGCAATGCGGGAAATATTAAACAAGCACTGGCCAAGGTGCATTTATTGCTGGTTTGTGACATAGGCGGCGGCACCACTGATTTGACACTGATTAAAGTGGAGCAGGGTGAGCACGAACCCAAACTGACCCGTATCGGCGTCGGCGATCATTTGATGCTGGGCGGCGATAATCTTGATCTGGCATTGGCTCATTTGGCGGAAAGCCGCCTGATCGATGGTGAAAAACGCCTGTCTGCTGCTGACTTGTCGCAGCTGATCGAGCAATGCCGGCTTGCCAAAGAGCGCCTGCTGGCCGAGGATGCTCCGGAGCAGACCACTGTCACGCTGCTGGGCGGCGGTTCCAGACTGATAGGCGGCTCTCGTTCAGTTGTACTGACGCGCGAAGAAGTTCGATGCATTGCGCTGGATGGATTTTTTCCCTTATCAAGGCTGGATGAATTGCCTGACAGGAAACGCAGCGGCGTCGTCGAGTTCGGGCTTCCTTATGCCGCGGAACCGGCGGTAAGCAAGCATATTGCCGCATTTTTAAAACTGCATGCCACAGCTTCGAATGAGGCCTTAAATGGCGAGGGCAGGGTGCCCGATGCGCTTTTGCTTAACGGCGGCGTGTTCCGCAGTCAACCAATCATGCAAAGGCTGGTGAATCTGCTTCATACATGGAGTGCCATGCCTCCTGTCCTGCTTGAAAATATACACCCCGAACTCGCCGTCGCTTTTGGCGCCGTGAGTTATGCCATCGCCAGACGCGATAAAAAACTGAAAATTGGCGGCGGCGCGGCGCGAAGTTATTTCCTGCTGGTCGATACCGGTAATTCGAAAAATCAGCAAGGCATCTGTATTTTGCCCAGAGGCAGTGAAGAAGGCGATGAAGTCATCTTAAAGGATCAACATTTTGCTTTGCGCTTGGGGTTGCCGGTCCGTTTTCACCTGGCCTCAACGACAGGTGATGCCGAATTTAAACCCGGCGATGTAGCCGAAATAACGGATGAGTTTCATTCCTTGCCGCCGCTGGCGGTTGCTTTTGAAGGTGATGAGACCAAACCCAAACCGAATGCCGAGGCGATCGTTCAGTTGGCGGTCACACAAACGGAGGTCGGTACGCTTAAAATCCAGTGCGTTTCTGTTGAAAACAGCGATCTACGCTGGGATGTTGAATTTCAAATCAGGAAGAAGGGCGGGGCGGGGTTACCAATGGATGCAGCATTGCCTCACCAATTTAACGGTGCCGCAGAAAAGATACAAAGTATTTTTGGCTCCAGATCCAGGCACATAGACCCTAAAGCCGTAAAAAATCTGCGCGCCGATCTGGAAAAGCAGTTGGGATCGGCGCGCAGCGAATGGGAAACACCGTTATTAAGGGCGATATTCACCCTATTGCTGGAGGGATCGAAATATCGCCGTCGCTCAGAAAATCATGAAAGAGTCTGGTTAAGCCTGACCGGTTTTTGTTTGCGCCCCGGTTTTGGTTATCCTTTGGATGACTGGCGCGTAGAACAAATCTGGAAAAGTTATCCCCAAGGCATACAGTTTGTTAATGAAACCCAAAACTGGACGGAATGGTGGACGCTGTGGCGGCGTATAGCAGGCGGGTTGACGGTATCCGCGCAGGAGCAGATTTTTGCCGATATCGCCAGGTTTCTAAATCCTGCTGCTGCAAGACAGGCCGGTATTGCCAAGCAACTCAAAAATCGTGGTTATGATGATATGGTGCGTCTTGCCGCCGTACTGGAACGGCTGCCTGTCGAAAAAAAAATACAATTGGGAGAGTGGCTGTTGAAACGCCTGCAAAAAGCCAGCGAACCCAGTCAGACCTGGTGGGCTGTCGGGCGTATTGGCGCGCGAATGCCGTTTCATGGTAGCAGCCATAATGCCATCCCCGCCGATGTAGTTTGCGAATGGCTGACCCGGATTTTGACCGAAGATTGGAAGAAATCACCTCATGCCGGATTTGCCGCTACACTGATTGCTCGTATGAGTGGTGACCGTGCACGGGATATTGATGAATCTGTGCGCCAGCAAATCATAGCAAAACTTAAACTCAGTAAAGCGCCGTCATCCTGGATAGATATGGTCGAGCAAGTTAAAGAACTGGATGAAAAAGAAGAAAAACAGATTTTTGGCGAGGCATTGCCGCCAGGATTAAAATTAATTAATAATGTTTAATGGGGATAACAATGAAGTTAGTCAGTTTGGTCTTGATTGCAGGGCTTGTTCTGCTTTATTTTTTGGACGCGGCGTTCAAAATACAAATAATGAACTGGGAAATGTTAATTCACAGTGGGCTCAGGTTTTTTACCGGCTTTATTCTCATCGGAATCGGTGTGTTTTATGCGCATAAAATCAGATTAAAGAGTGCGGTTTACCTGATTTTGGCACTGGTTTTGGCCGATGACATCATCGATTATTATAGAAATATTAACAATTTCAACTTTGAAGCTTTGCTTCATAGTATTTATATGCTGTTATGGGGTTCCTTGATGGGCTATGTCGTTATGAAGAATTCGAAAGATAAAGCTGACAGGCCGTAATGTGTCGTTGTGCAGACTAATACGCAAACACCTGCCCGCCTAAGAAACAACTCATGAAAGTCATCCTGACCGAAAAGCCCTCCGTCGCCCGCGACATAGCCAAATGTCTAAAAATAAACAACAAACGCGACGGCTATTTTGAGGGCAATGGTTATCAAATTACCTGGGCTTTTGGCCATCTGGTTGAATTGAAAGAACCCGATGAATACCGTCCCGAATGGAAACGCTGGTCCTTGGAAGCCTTGCCCATCATTCCCGAACAATTTGGCCTGAAAGCGCGCGCTGATGCGTCTGCGCAAAAACAATTAAATATCATCAAGCGCTTGTTCAGATCTGCCGATGAAATTATCTGCGCCACCGATGCAGGCAGGGAAGGGGAGCTGATTTTCAGATATATTTTGTCGTGGACTGAGTGTCTGCAAAAATCGTTCAAACGCCTGTGGATCAGTTCGTTGACCGATGATGCGATACGCAAGGGCTTTGCCCAATTGCAGGATGGCAACGCCTATGATGGTCTTTATCGAGCCGCCAAATGCCGCAGCGAATCGGACTGGATTGTTGGCCTGAATGCGACGCGACTGTATACCCTCAGGTTTGGTCAGCAGGGCGGGCTGTGGACGATAGGCCGTGTGCAAACGCCGGTGCTGGCGATGATTGTGCAAAGAGATTTGGACATTGCCAATTTTATCCCTAAGGATTTTTGGGAACTGCATACGCTCTATAGAGAAACTGATTTTCAGTATACCGGCGGACGATTTGATAAGAAACCCGATGCCGAAGCTTTGTTAAGCCTTTGTGAAGGACATGAATTTGAGATTACTTCCGTAAAAGGCAAGCGTGAGTTGGTCAATCCGCCGTTATTATACGATCTGACCGATTTACAGAAAGACATGAGCATTCGTTATGGTTTTACTGCCGATCAAACGCTAACCTGTGCACAGCAATTATACGAGAAAAAACATACCACTTATCCACGCACGGATAGCCGTTGTTTAACCAGGGATATGAAGTCCGGCATGAAGCCCTTGCTGGAAAAATTAAGGCAAAACTTCGGACCCCAAATAGCAGCGCTGGATTTGGATAAGCTGCAACTGGGCAGCCGCTATTTTAATGACGCCAAAGTAAGCGATCACCATGCCATCATTCCCACGAGCACAGTGCCGGGAATTTTAGCCAATGATGAAGCCAAAATCTATGAAGCCATTGTCTTGCGTTTTATTGCGGCTTTTTATCCGCCTTGTGTCAAACAGATAACTACAGTTCAGGGTGAAAGCCGGAAGATACCATTTAAAACCACAGGCACGATCATCGAAGCGCCCGGCTGGCAGATATTGTATAAAAATGATTCACCCAATCAGCAGCCCCAAACAACTAATGAAAAAGAGATAAAAATCCTGCCCAATTTTGTGCAGGGTGAAACGGGTCCGCATCAACCCTCCATTAATCAGGGCAAAACCACACCGCCGAAAGCCTATAACGAAGCCAGTTTATTGGGTATGATGGAGTCGGCCGGGAAAACCTGTGATGATGAAGAGCTCAAGGAGGCATTAAAAGAAAAAGGCCTGGGTACACCGGCGACCAGAGCCTCGATTATTGAAGTGCTAATCAAACGCAACTATATCCAGCGGCAAAAAAAGTTGCTGCTCAGCACCGAATCGGGGCGGCATCTTATTTCCATTATCGCCGATGAGCGCTTGAAGTCCGCGGCAATGACCGGCGAATGGGAGGCCAAGCTCAAAAAAATAGAACAGAATGCTTATGATCCCGAGCAATTCATGGCCGAGATCATCCAGTTTACCCGAAAAATAACAGATGAATCGACCAAGCCGCTTTATGATGAAAGCAGACTAGGCGGCTGTCCGCTTTGCCATCAACCCATTATTGAAGGTAAAAAAGGCTATGGCTGCAGCGCCTGGAAAGCGGGCTGCAAATTCGTATTATGGAAGCAGGCCTATGGCGTAACAATCACCCGGGAAATGGCGTGCCAATTGCTGCAAAACGGCCGAACCCTGAACGCTTATGCCATCAAAACAAATGATGACGTTTTTAATGCCCGACTCACCCTTAATGTACTGGGCGAAACAGGTTATAGCAAACAGCAAAATCGGCAGGCACAAAACACAGCAGAAGCGATTGCCGATTGCCCGCTGTGCAACGGCAGGATTATCGAAACACCCAAAGCCTACAGCTGCAGCGAATGGCGCAATGGCTGCAAGGCGGTTATCTGGAAGACTATCGCGCATAAAAAAATAACGCGGGCTTTAGCTAAAAAATTATTGAGCAAAGGCGAAACAGGGGTTTTAAAAGGCTTTAAATCGACGAAAGGAACTGGATTTGAAGTCAATCTGAAACTTGTTGACGGTAAAGTTGAAATGGACTTTGCTGCGCGCTGACTTTTTCCTTTGGCTAGAAGCCCAAAGCAAACGATAATAGCGGCATTGTTAATTCAACCAAGAGATAAAAAAATGAGCAACGTATTTAGTTTTACCGGCACTGTCGGCAGAGACGCCGAAGTCAGATACGCTCCGTCGGGGCTGGCAGTATTGAGTTTTACCGTAGCCAACAATGTCGGTTTTGGCGATAAACAGCAAACGCTATGGATACAGGTAACGTTATTTGGCAAGCGTGCGGAAGGACAGTTGCAAAACTACCTGAAAAAAGGTCAGCAGGTGTTTGTGTCAGGTGAATTGACCCAACGCGAATACCAGGCAAAAGATGGCACGACTAAAACCAGTCTGGATCTGAACGCCAATATTATCGATTTGGTCGGCAGGAAAAACGAGGCCAGCCAACCGCAACAAAACTATCAACCTTCCGGCGTGCGCGAACAGTCGCCGGTCCGGCAAGATGCTAATCGTGATAATTTTGATGTGCCGTATGATGACGATGTTCCGTTTTAAATGAGGGTTACTAAAATGAAAGTGAAGCAAGCAAAATCCATTTATCAGATCAAAATTTCATTAATCGGTGCAAAACCTCCTATTTGGAGGACTATTTTAGTGCCTGACAATTTAAAGTTGACCGCTTTTCACGACGTTATTCAAGCTGCAATAGGCTGGACAGATAGCCATTTACACCAATTTATTGCAAATAATGTATTTTATGGAATTCCCGACGATGAGTTCGGGATGGAGATAGAAGATGAGTCTAAATACAAGCTATCTCAATTGCTAAAAAAAGAGAAAGATAGCATTAAATATGAATACGATTTTGGGGATAGTTGGGAGCACAAGATACTCCTTGAAAAAATACTTCCCTTTGATGCTAAAACTGCCTTGCCCGTTTGCCTTAAAGGCAAACGCGCTTGTCCACCGGAAGATTGCGGCGGTATCTGGGGCTACGAAGAGCTTCTTCAAACAATTTCAGATCCCAATCATCCTGAGCATGAAGAAATGCTGGAATGGTTGGGTGGAGAATTTGATCCTGAGGAGTTCGATCTTGAAGAAATAAATGAAGATTTAGCCGAGTATTGCCGATAGCTTTTGCTCTTGAGATGGATAATCATAAAACAACGCTGGATACTGGCTTTGCATTGCTAGAGGCATTGTCTGAAGCCAGCGCTTATGAGCATGAAATCACTCGCGTCAGCATCGTTGAAACGCATATTTCCTGGGTGCTGCTGACCGGGAAGTACGCCTACAAAATCAAAAAACCTGTTAACTTTGGTTTTCTGGATTTTTCCACACTTGAGAAGCGGCGATTTTTCTGTCATGAAGAATTACGGCTTAACCGGCGTCTAGCCCAGGATATTTATCTTGACGTAGTGCCGATAACAGGAACACTTGATAATCCAAAAATGGGCGGGACAGGGGAGGCTATCGAATACGCCGTCAAGATGATTCAGTTTCCCGCTGGATTAACGCTGAGTGAGCTTGCCGAATGCGGTCGTCTGGATTCAGATGAAATTGATCAAATCACCGGCATTATTGCCGGTTTTCATGAAACCGTTGCCAAGGCGGACGAAGCTTCGCCCTATGGGACTAGCGAGTGTATCAGGCACTGGTTTGTCGAAAATTTTCACCATATCAGACCCTTGCTGATTGAGGAAAAGCACAGGCTGCAACTTCAGGCGATCCAGACCTGGGGCGATCATGAATGGGACAGCAAGGCCGGATTGATGCAGCTGCGCAAACAGCAAGGCTATGTGCGCGAATGCCACGGTGATCTGCATTTGAGCAACATGACCTTGATAAACGGCAAGGTGACCCTGTTTGATTGTATCGAGTTTAATCCGAAGCTGCGCTGGATAGATGTCATCAGCGAAGTCGCTTTTCTGGTTATCGATATTCTGAATTTTGGCTACGATTGCTATGCTTACCGTTTGCTCAATCAGTATCTGCAACGCACCGGTGATTACCATGGCATGGCCTTGCTACGATACTATCTGGTTTACCGTGCGCTCGTATGCGCCAAGGTTTTACTGCTGCGTGACGCACAGCAACGTAATGATGCGGCTGTTTCAGACCAGGCCAGCTTGAAATATGCTGCTTTTGCAAATCTGGCCGAGCGTTTTACCAAAACAGGCCAAGGAGCATTAATAATTACCCATGGTTATTCAGGCTCAGGTAAATCCACTATTGCAGCTCAGCTTGCAGAAAACATCGGCGCCTTGCAGATACGTTCGGATATAGAACGCAAACGGCTGTTTGGCTACCAGGCACAAGAGCATAGCGGCAGCAGTCTTGACAACGGACTTTACACGCAGGAGGCAGGCCAGAAAACCTACCAGCGCCTTGCGGACTGTGCAAAAGTCGTGCTTGAAGCAGGTTTCTCTGCAATTATTGATGCAGCCTTTCTGAAAGCCTGGCAGCGCGATTTATTCCGGCAACTTGCAACCGAACGCGGCGTAAAATTTTTTATCGTTGATTTTCAGGCATCCGATGAAGAATTATCGAGACGACTAAGGCAGCGGCAATATGATGCGTCGGAAGCGACCATTGCTGTGCTGCAACACCAGCAGCAAACGACGCAGCCGCTGTCTTCGGAAGAACAGAAATTCGTAATAACGATCAATACCGAGAGCGGCGATGCCCTGGAAAAACTATTGGATTATTTTGATGGTGATCAGCAACAGCCTGGTTCGTAAGGCTGCTGTGATTTATGAATCACCCTGCACATCGGCTAAAAAAGTGTCCTTGATGAAGATAGGCACTCATTTTCTTTACAACAAGATCTGTTGAATATTCCAAATAGTCTATTTGGCTGAACATTCTTCAAGTAATTGCATGTGAGCAATTTTTGTTTACGAATCTAATCCTCTTCAAACTCCACATTCCCAAACCGCAGCACCCGGCAATTCTCCTTAACCGCCCGCTGCATCGCTTCATCGAAACTTTCCCTATGTGATGTCGCTTGAATTTCCACAGAAATTTTCACATCCACACCCAGCCTGGAAGTGAATTGTTCGACGACTTCATCGACAATCGTAGCAAAATCCATTTTGGCTTTGATCGGATCGAGACTGATGGTGCCATAGAAGTGTTTTTTCGCCGGAGTAGTTACTGGCGGTTTGGGTTCAATGGGGGGAAGAATGACAGGTGGAATATTGTCATCATCATCCACTGGTGGCGTGACATCCGGTTTCAAACTCTCTTTATAAGCAACCGCAGCATCTCGCATAATTAACAACGATTGCTCAGCCAGGATGATGCTGGCATTATCTCCAAAAATAAACCCCAGATATTTATCGTCACTTTTACCACTGGCAAAGCCGAAAAAGTCTTGTGATTGCAGTCCCAGATTAATGGCATTTTTAAAAACATCATCTCTAATTAAGCGAGGCAAATACAAGTAATGACAACAATCCTGCCATACTTTCAAGGCACTGATCTCGGTTATGCCGTTTTTAAAATACCAGCGCTCTAATAATTTCATGAGATGAATTGGCGACCATTCAAAAATCAGCCATTCCTCTTCCTTCAGGCGGTTTTCAATGTCTTTGATCAAATTGGGTGCAGTGGATGAAACAGCAACCACTTCCCATTTTAATTGTGGCTTACCACTGACAAAGTCTTCCATTGGGCAGATTAACCATTTATAGGTTTCCCGTATCATCTGTTGCAGTGATTTTTCGGTGGCCTCTTTATACTTTTTGGCCTGCTTGGCCTGGAACATATCCAGGTTCAGCTTTTCATTATTAATATCAGCCACAATCGACTGCCAGGCTAAAAAGGTCTTAGCCTGATCGCGTAAACGATTCGCTACATCAAAATCAGCCGCTAAAAAAATCAACCGATTCTGTTTTTGCCGGGGCTGATCGCCACGGAAACGCAACATCTGCTCGGCTGCGGCAAAGGCCTGGTTGTTGGCATCTTTGCTATAACAGGCTTGACTCACCGGCAAAACCACCAGGCGTGGGCCTAAACCATAATCATCCGGCACATCCACCGAAGGCGTAAACACATGAATCCCGGCAAAACAGTGATTATTGCCAAACACTTGCCGCACATGCTCTTTCAACAAAGGTTGCACATCCTCCTTGTCGCTTATTTTCTGCTTGCGGCTTTCCATTTCCCTGCGCAAATTCGGCTTGGTATCAAACCAAAACCGGTCTTCTTCCGCATATAAATAATGCAAACGATCCCGCAACCGTTTTAATACATCTTCAAATACACCGATGGTTTGCCCTGGCTGTACACTACCCAGCAACACATGATCGGATTTTACGCCACGAATCATCTGATCAGAGGTAGATGGCGCACTACCCAGAAAAATTGTTCGTGCTGTGCGTCTGGCTGCCTGCACACTGCCAAAGCGGGTATCCTTGCCGTCAATGTCAAAAGGTTCGGAACGGCTGCCGTCAATTTCCTTCTCAATAATCGGCTCCCACCCTTGGGGCAGATAATGAATGCTTTTGTTGCGCACATTGCTGTCATCCAAGGGAATCGAACCTGGCATAATCAAGGCATCACGGTTATCAGAATTCCACAAACGATGAATCACAATAGCCATGTACTGCAACACGCCCCGTGTGCGCTGAAATTTATCCAGCGTCGACCAATCTTCATAGAGCCGGTCAAATATTTCCGGGTGAATCGGATAAGATTGCCGTAACCGTTCGTAATAATGATGATTCTGGGTTTCAGGCGGGAATTTGTTACCCCCTAGATGATACAGCTCTGCAAATTGTTGACACACAGCATCCAGTTCAACGGTATCACCCACCGTATCAAACAAGCGCCTGCGCACAATTTCAAACGCTTCCTCAGTCGCTACCGGCTTCCAAACCGATTCCACCCGGGCAAAGTATTTTTCCAATGAATTGAGTGCTCTTTGACCATTAGTGCCTCCTATTTCTAAATCCGCTTCCGGCAACGAGGCCAGCAATAACGCATTCGGCACCGCTTTTAAGGCTTCTGTTAAGGCTTGAATAAACGAGATATTGCTATCAAACGTACCGGCCAGATACTGATGACCTGGCTCAAACTGGCGAATAAAAGCTACCAATTCATCAATCAAAATCACGCAGGGTGCCGCTTGAGTTAACAGCTTGATCAACACTTCTTTACCGGGTGAAGTACCGTCATTATCCGCCAGATGCACCAACTCATAACCTGCTTGCCCCGCCAATTGCCAAGCCAGTTCGCCCCATAAGGTATTTACCTGCACGCCGTCATGCTGTAAAGGCTGACTGGGTGATAATTTAATGCCATCCAGCACAGCGACTCGCGCATAAGGCAAATCAGCAATCCCGGCCGCATCCAGAATCGGTGGAATTCCCATCAATTGCCGGGTATCGACTTTGCGCGTAGCCAAATGAAACACCGTCAGCATGGTATGCGTCTTACCGCCGCCAAACGCCGTTTGTAACTGAATCACTGGATCGCCGCCCAGGCCACTCAAACGCTGCACCACCGAAGTCAGTAACAAACGCATGCCTTCCGTGATAAAGGTCCGGGCAAAAAACTTCTCGGCATCCTGATATTCAGCAGATGCGTTGCCGGATGCCACCAAACTTATATCAGCGGCAAATTCGGATTGTTTAAACGTACCTTCCAATACGTCTTTATGAGGTTTGGCGATTTCACGCCAGGGTTTTAAGCTCATCGTTTAAATTCCATTGTCCTTATCAGCTTCGTGTTCAGATGATAATTGGTCTTTTTGTTGCAGATTTTGCCAATCCACTGAATCGTCACAATTTTTAGCCAAATTCATTAACTGTTCTGGCGACATTGCACGCAGCAGAGAAAACACATTCACTCCATCAGGCAGTTTTAAAGCTGTAATAACCTTGAGAAATTCAGCCAATTCATCTTCATCACCAGTAACCAGCATAACCCGAGCAAACTCACCACTGGGAGCATCGCCCAACCATTCTAATTCTCCACAATCATAAATTGCTTCGTAGAATTTTTGCATCATGTTGCCCTCAAGAAAAAATATTCATCGTTCCCACGCAGAGCGCTCAACTTTATACACAAATGTCGTCATACCCGCAGGGAAGCGGGTATCCAGCGCCATGGACGGCAACTTCAACACGTCCATGTGTTCTGGATTCCGGCAGTCCATGCCGGAATGACGGCAATATGACCACTTTTAGATACCTATGCTCTTCACGAAACCTTATTTGAGCAAAGATTACCCAAAAGAACCTAATGCGCCATTGAGATGATAGATAAAAACCTTACTGTCAAATAGCAAACTCATTGTTTACTTATCTCCCCAGTCAAGGCGTCGTTGTGCTTCGATAATGGCTGTGACCTCGGTAACGGGTCGTTTGCCCAAGGCGCCATAACTTTCTGCTAACAATGCCTCGGCCGCTTCCGGCGTACTGGAAAAAATATCACCCGGAATGCGCACCTTGCCGGCACTATCAGTATGTGGTTGGTGCAGGTTTTGAGCTTGTTCATCCATCACTAAAAAAATCGCTTCAAGACGGCAGTTTGCCGGAAGCTTGGGTAATTGTTTCAAGTTACCGTCAAGATCAGTTTCTACAATCATACGTTCGGCATTCATTCTCACGTCTCCCAAGAAAAATATCGGCTTGTTCATTATTACGACTTGCTTTCATATTCACACCAGGATTTTAATCTCATGGATTGCTTCCTAATACACGCCATTGTGCATGTTCAGATAATGTATATTGATTGATGACTTCAACAGTGGCATTCATAAATCCCAATTGTTGCCGGATTTTATCGGCGATGCGCTGTGCCATCCTACGAAAGTCAATTGCTTGATCGCGTTCCTCGTCCTGTTGCAAAAACAGAATAACGTGAACAGGTAATTTATTTTGTAAAGCGATTGAGAAGGATTGAAACTCAGGAACATCCCGTAAGGTTGCACCTAGCACACCAGCACAGGTATCTCTGACTTTTTGTGCAATTTCATCGGCGATAAAAGTTTTACTTCGTAATACAAGGATGTGATCTTTCCAATTATTTGCCTTGACAAATTTTTTTGTCTCACTTAAACCTGGAACATTGCGTACATTAGGATCAAGTCGTAGTTCGTTGGTCTCAGCATCGCCGCGAAAATTCTTAACTTCAATCCAAAGCTGGCGATTATTTTCCAGAACCAAAAAATCGATTGCTTTTGTGCTTTGGCATTTATCAACAAACTGTTTATAGAATCCGCCATCTTGATCGTATTTTAATGCTGCCCACTCATCGGGAAACTCAAACACCAGTTTATTAACACCCGAACCTTCCGTTAGCTGCTTCAAACTCAATCTCCGTTTGTCTGATAATAAAGAGCCTGCTCACGGTCATACTGAGCCAATTCTTCATCTAATGCGACTATAGATGGCAAATCCTGAAACCTTGCCCCCTGCTCTACGCAAACACCATCGTCAGACTTACTCAGGACGATAAATGTAGTTTCAAAGCCTTCCTTCCTGGAACGGCTAATCAGGTCGATTTCTTTGAGCAGAAAATAACTATGGGTAGCGATGATGACTTGAATGCCATTTTGGCAAAGGTAATAAATAGCTGCGGCTACATCCTTAATTAACTTCGGGTTGAGGTTGCTTTCTGGTTCGTCCCAAATCAGGGTGTCGCCAATATCCAGGCTACCGTTGCCGATTAAGTGTAAAAGCGTGGCAATTTTTCTGATCCCCTCAGCAACCAGTGTAATTTCTCGCCGCTTCGACCCAGTGACTAAATAAAACTTACCATTTTCCAGTTTTAATTTACCGCCAACATCGTCGTATAAATCGGAAAGATAGGCCGTAAGGAACTCAGGCTCCACTTTTAGTTCTGGCGTAGACAAATGAAGCGCTAAATCCCGGTAGGTTTCATCAAAAGGAATTTCCCGCTTTTCGTAAAGCGCTAGAAAGCCTTCAAAAACCGAAATTATTTCTCTGGCTTGAAGGAATATTGACTTTCCAGAGGGTGACTCAACATTGCTATCTATAAAATATTCAAGGCTAATGTTATCTTTTGAACGACTTGAAAAAGTGAGTTTCCAATTAACTTCATCGCGAACAACAAAATTTATATCTGCCCCAAAAGAGATACACGAACCGTCAACCTTACTTTTACCATCACTATCGGAGGTTGAAAGATTGCCTACCTTGTCGGGTTTATAAATATGCCTAACGCGTTCGGAAAAATAATTTTCCATACGTTCTTTTGAACTATTAGATTCTTTTCCAATATTTGACCAAGCATTGGATATCAAATAACACATTTTCAATAAATGAGTTTTTCCCGTCCCATTTTCACCAATGATGACGTTTAACCTCGGTGAAAACTCCAATTCGGCTTCTTTGAACACCGTAAAATTCCGTAATTTTAAATGTTTAATCATCGCTTATTCTCCAAACTGATCCAGACTAAATTGCTCGCCTTTATGTCCAGCTTCCAACGAAGCGGCGACAATCGCAGGCCAGGCGCGGATCAGTTCGTTATAAGCTCTGGCGTCTTCGGCCCAGCCTTTACGTTCGCATAAGGTGTACAAGCGATAGGCCAACTGGCGGATAGCTTCGCTGCGTTCCGGCATACGGGAAATGAGATTACCCGCTGCGCTTTCACCGTGTTGATTCAATGCTCGGATTAGCTGGTGTAAAGCTTCCCAAACCGGCGTGCGATTATCGTGTTCTGGCGACCAATCGTCGGGATATTGCGGCCATTTCAACAAACGCACTTTGCCCGCACCTGTCTCCAGAACGCCCGCATCGGCGACACCGGCCACGCTGGTGCCTTTGGCTCGTGCCAGTACATCGGCCTCACCGAACTTGCCTTCGCTCCAACCCTGTTCGTCAAACCAGCTTAAAGCAAACCGGGTGTCAGCATCAAAATCGTCGCCGCCTTCGGTAATGGTGCGGTTAATCAACACTAAAGCATCATGCACGGACATTGCATTGCCATCCGCTTCCAGCACGGCGGCATATTTTGAGAATATAGCCATACCGGGGCCGATAACCGCTTGTGCCAAATCAACCGGCGCAACCGGTGAAATACCTTCGGAGCCACCGATCATAACTTCTATAGCTTCGGTCAGTTCCTGTTTTAATTCACGGATAAACTCGCGTCGGGAAATGGTGGTGGCGTTGGCATCGCGTTGGCGACAAACTAAAATAATGCTGGATGCCAAAGCGTTGGTACCAGAGCCTATCATTCGTCTCCCTAATTCAGTACGCATTGGCCAAGTTCCAGTTATGGCAAAACCAGCTTGTAACACGGCTTCTAAAAATGTTTCCCAACCGGTATTTCCTGTACCAACATCGGTGGTGTCGGATTGTTTAAAGGCGTAATAAATCGTTGTTGGGAATGCGGGGTGTGCTTGCTCTGCCAATCTATGCATGGCTTTAGTCATGCCATTCAAAAAGAATTTTTCCGCTTTTTCATTGCTACCATGGCGGTAAGGTGTCGCTACCAATTCTTCGGCTTTAGGTACTGCCATCGTTGCAAACAATTCTGGATATATAGAACGTAAAGAACGACGCAACCATACATAAAAAAAATCTGAAAGATCAGCATAACCAATGTTGTCGTAGTATGGCGGGTCAGTAGAGACAACTTTCGATAGAGATATTTCTTGGATTCCTGCATCTGCTTGGCAAACAGACCCAATAAAATTTGCCTCAACAGATAACAATCCGTCAGATATGGACTTAATTCCTCCTTCAAAGTTACCGCTTGAGTCTGAAAAAACATTGGCTTCTGCAAAGTCCCAAGTCATAGGAATGGCTTGTCTTCCGAAAGTATTTCTTGCGTGCTCCCTTATAGTTGCCCAAGTAGCAATCGTAGAATTCCGATCAGCAATCTTGTCGGTTGCAAAAGCCAAATACACCGCCACAGCATCCGCATAAGCTGTAGCTCCCGTTCCTCCTACATCCAGCCCTTGATTGTCATCAGTCATGCCAGTAAGTAGTGCATCGGCTTTCACCTTGGCTCGCGTTTCCTGCACCAAATCGGAGAAGGTGGTCAGCGCCACTAGTTGGCGGGGAGTAAAAAGATCACCAAATTTTGTCAAACCGTAAAGCGGCGTAAACATTGAACGTTTATCTGGCGGTATATTAGTTTCAGGTTTCCAAACGGGGTTTTCTTGTGCAGCGAGAATTTCCATTTCCAAAGTTGGTCTTAAATAAATTCGACCTTTTGATCCTTCAGCAACAACTGCCATTAGCTTTTGCCCAATACGCCCTGCGATGCCTTCAGCCTTAATATAGGTTGGTTGGATAGGTGAATCTGAGAGTAAACAACGAAAATTAGCACCTCTTGCCAGCTTGGTGCCATTCTTCGCACTTTCCGGCGGCTTGCCCGTGCGTACTTCAAAATGATAACTATCACCTTCAATAACTGGCTGCACATAGGCTTCCTTACCCGCTTTGCTGGACAGTATAAAAGTCGAAGCCAGCGGCACCTCGACATGCGAAAACGCCGGATTGGGACTTTTGACGGTACGAACCCAAAGCCAGGCGATAACGGTTGCGGTGTTACCCTTCTTCACGGTTTCAATACCTCTGGTGCCGTCATACCGGCAGGGATTGCCGGTATCCAGAACACAGGGAAGTGAATCTGTTTGCCCTCCCTGGCGACTGGGTTCCGGCAATCCCTGCCGGAACGACGCCGAATCTCTTAACTCAACGTCATTGCCGTCGGATAGAGTGAAAACGGGTTTACCGGTATCCAAATCCACTTGCGGGTAAAGATACCCAATGCGCTTAAAAGCTTCCTCGCGCATCCAATAGCCATAGCGGCGTACATCTTCCGCCAAGCCTTTAGCGCCACTCCAGTCTTCAAAGGCATCGCGAGTGGCAGTTTTTTTGTTGGTAGCTGGCGGCAAAGGACCTATCGGTGCGCGGCCTGCAAACTTGGGCGGAATTTCAATCATTGCCTTGTTAATCAACACAGCCACCGGGTTTAAATCAGAGGCGTAGCTTTCCAGCCCCAGGCGTTGCGCTTCCAGCGGCAAAGCCCCGCCACCAGCAAACGGATCATGAAAGGCCGGTAATTTCTCGGGGTTGAACAAAGTAGCGGCATCGGGATGGCTTTTGTTCAGCGCACAGGTTTCCCGCCAGCTTTTCCGGATTTCTTCCCGCGCTTCGGCCAGTACCTCTTCGTTGTTAGTGTTTTCCCACTTGACCAGTTTGCGGATAATTTCAAACAAGCGTTCGCGCTCAATCTGCGCTTGTGCTTTTGTCATTCCCGGCCCATAACCACGATGTCCACCCGGATCATTAACCATTTGCGCAAAGATTACAGCCCGCGCTGCCGCCAAGGGTCGCCGCGCCCACCACAAATGCAAGGTACTGGGATGCCCGTGACGAATCGACTTTTCCCGCACACAAGCACTATTGATGTCATCCAACGGTAAAGCCACTTCGATGAGTTTTTTAGGGGTTTTAACCGGATAAGTCATAGGTTACCAAATGCAGCGCAAACCGGGGATAACGCGGAGTTATCCGTCGGCGGTGATGAGTGAGGCGCGATGAGCAAACGGCCTGGCCCGACAAAGTGATTTGTCCAAAACAGTAAGCTGTAGTTGTTACAAGTTGTCAGCATCGCCTGTCCATTCTTCATCCAATGGCGCCAGAATATCGCCGACGATAACGGTGCCTCGCAATGCTTCCAATCGTTTTAAAGCGGCTTCTCGTGCGCTTTTTTCAAGTTCGGATACTTGCGGCTGTTCAGCGACATTAACCGGATTCATTTTTGATGCTTCATAGATCATAAGCAAAACAGCGTCTTAAGTTGTTGTTCTACAATACATTGGTCAACCGGATCAAGCTGCCCTAATTTCGCTAAAATCAAGCGGTTATCCAACGTGAAAAGTTTAAGGCGAATAATTGACGGCACAGGTAAACCGGCGGCAGTTAAGTCTTCAATTGATGTATCCAGAGGCCAATCGGAATGTTTAGCTGTGGTAATCATTGCCATGACGCTATGACCAATGGGTGAATTAAACATTTTGCCATCGGATAACACTAAAGCGGGGCGGGTCTTGGTCGATTGCCTGCCGGTAAAAGGAAAGGGAACCTTGACAATATCGTAACGGCTATAAGTCACGATACGCCTCGTCATCTTCTGGGCTATTCCATTCTGACAGTGTGCCGCTAACAGCCGCCAGATAATCAAGGTCTAAAGGTTCTAAACGGCGCACCCAAATGCGTCCATCCGCTTCAGTTTCCCACGCCAGGGTATCGCCGGTTTCAAGATGCAGTTTCTTACGCACATCGGCAGGTATTGTGACTTGACCCTTGCTGCTAATTTTTGCGAGTTGTGACATAGCGCCTCTAAATCATGTAAAGATTCCTTACTGTAAGATGAATTTACCAGGATGGCAAGTTTTGCAGTGTTGCCTGTGACAATAACTCGTCCAGATCATAATTGATACTGGCAACGCCAAAATCCGGTTCCTGATTGAACGGGTTAAGCAGATAATACGGGCCTTGATAACTATCACCATCAACCAAAACAATGGCGAGGATGAATTGATTGGTTTGATTCAAACCGTAAATGATTTCGTTACGGCTGACTGTGATGGTGGTTTGACCTTGGGCGCGGCCTTTGACTTCAATGTGCCGTGCTGCGGCCAGTTTGCCATTGGTGGTGGGCGGCTGCGAGGTAATGTCCCAACCGCATTTTTCTTTGGAAACGTCTTTAACACTGTGGCCCATTTGTGTTTCAGCATCGGTAACGGCTTGCATGGCAATTTGTTCGATGTGCTTGCGAGCGGCGGCATCTACGGTGAATAGCGTTTCGCCTTTACGTTGAACCAATAAGCCTTGCGGAATCACCAGGGCTCCGCCAATCACAACAGGTTGGCTTGATACCACGTTAGCCATGGCACACAGTTCTTTTTTGCGTTGTTCGAGGCGGGCAGTGAGTTCTTCCACCCGGCGTTTGGCATTATCGGGTTGTAATCGTGGTTGTTTACCGGCAGCAACATCATCACTGAGTTTAATGTAGCGATCTGACCAATAGTTGATTTCCTTCACCAAACGCTCATTAACGGCAGCCAGTATCTTATCCGCTTGCTGCTCCCGGCGAGTTTTAACTTCTTGGTAATGCGCAGGCACCAGTTGTTGGCTGGCATGAGTGAGTGCCAGGCTATCCAGATTATTGTTTAACCAGGGAGCCGCGAGGATGTCGGTAATTAACAGTTGATTCGTGTTATCGATAGGCTGTAGATCAAGATGCGGCGCCCAACCGGCATGGCTGGCATGGCCTTCTTTGTCAATCTCGACAAATTGCAAGCGCCGCGAAACATGTCTATCGTCACTGGCTTGGCGAACGCTGTGGTCAATCATGAATAACATTTTAGGCTCCAGGCCATCGTCATTGGGATCGACTAATATTGCGCCTTGTTTGAGTTTGCTGCGATGTGCTTCCAGTTGCAAGTCAGTGATCGCTTGCATCAGCGGGTGTCCGGGATGAATTAAATCGGCCATCGGCTTGCCGTGTTGCCTGATCACCTGCTTTTCAAAGCAGATGCGTTCGTATTTTTTTAGTACCGGAGTGCGGGTTTCGCCGATGACGCGGTCACGTTCTCGAATGCTGGCTGGTACGTGGGTGATTTCATAGCGGCCCGGTTCGCGGCTGCGCATTTCGCCGCCCAGTGTTTTGAAGGCTTCGCTAAAAAATGCGCGTATAAAGTAAGGCTGTAATTTACGGGCTTCGGCTTTTTCCATATCTTCCTTAACTGCATAAAGCTGTTCAACCCCCATGTGTTCTTCCACCAGGGCATTTCGTTTAAGAATCGCTTTAAGATGCTCGGTATCCAATGCGCCTTCAATGACCTGGTCAAGCCTTGCCTTGACATCTGCACGTTCGCCATAACGGATCGCATCGATCAGTAAGTCTTTGAGGGATATGTTATCAAAGGCTTCACCGAGAATATCAAAGACACGGCCACCCAAGGCAGCGCGTTCAATTTCTAATTTTTCCAGCAGTTTTTGAAACACTGCACCTTCCCGGGTTTCGTTTGCCACAATATTCCAGAGGTGACAAACTTCTGTTTGACCTATGCGGTGAATACGTCCGAAGCGTTGTTCCAGACGGTTAGGGTTCCAGGGCAAGTCATAATTGACCATTAAGTTGGCATTTTGCAGGTTAACCCCTTCGCCTGCGGCATCGGTGGCCAACAGTACGGTAATATCGGGATTATTGCGGAATTCTTCCTGATTTTTACGGCGCTCATCGCGGTTGGTGCCGCCATGAATAGTGACCACAGCTTGCTGATTACCCAATAACCCGGTAATTCTGTCCAGCAGATAGCTCAGGGTGTCGCGGTGTTCAGTAAAGATAATCAGTTTGCGGCGACTGCCTGACGGGGTGAACATTTCCGGGGTGTCTTGCAGTAAGGTCGACAATTCTTCCCATTTTTTATCATTGCCGGACTGGACGACGTTGCAAGCTTTTGCTTCCAGGTCTTTCAAAATGATGATTTCGGCGTGGAGTTCATCGATGGTTTGTGCTGCGGTGGCCTGATCAACCACATCCTCGACCCAGTCTTCATATTCACTGGCCAGCATCTCATCTTCAGCTTCATCGATGTTTTTGGGCACATCTTTGACGTTATATTTGCCCAGTGTTTCTGCCACTTTGTGCCCGCGTTGTACCAGTTTTTCTTCTTCAAGCCGGTTTTCCAGGCGTTTTCGTCGGCGTTTGATCGATTGATAAATCGCTTCCGGGCTTGAAGCCAATCGACGTTGTAATTGGGTTAAGGCAAAACCGACCGTGCCTTTACGTTTGCCATCCAGGTTATCCGCCCGATTCATCTCATTACGGACATAATCAGTCACTTCTGAATAGAGTACCGCTTCCAGCGGCGATAATTCGTAGTTGGCGGTATACGCTTTGCGCTCTGGAAATAGCGGGGCGCCATCAAATTTGAGCAGGTCTTCTTTGACCATGCGCCGCATCATGTCGCTTATATCGACTTTATGAACGCCTTCGCGGAATTTGCCATAAAAGCGGTCACCATCCAACAGGGAAAGAAACAACTGAAAATCTTCTTCCTTGCCATTATGGGGCGTGGCGGTCATCAGTAGATAATGGCGGGTAATGGAGCCGAGCATTTTGCCAAGTTTGAAGCGGCCTGTTTCATTCACTTTACTGCCAAAGTAATGTGCCGACATCTTGTGCGCTTCATCGACAATGATTAAATCCCAGTCGGTATGCTGTAATTTCTCCTGGAAATCTTCGTTGCGCGATAGTTGATCGAGTCTGGCTATTAGCTGGTTTTGCGCTTCAAAGTAGTTGCCGGAAGGGCATTGTTCCTGTTTTTCCCGGCTCAAAATCTCAAAGGTGAGACCGAATTTTTCCAGCAATTCATCCTGCCACTGCTCGGTTAAAGAACCAGGGGAAACAATCAGAATGCGTTTGGCATCAGCCCGCATTATCAGCTCTCGAATATACAGGCCCGCCATAATGGTTTTACCTGCACCCGGATCATCCGCTAAAACAAAGCGCAAGGGTTGCCGGGGCAACATGGATTCGTAGACCGCAGAGATTTGATGCGGCAATGGATCGACATTGGAGGCATGCACGGCCATCATCGGGTCGAACGAATAAGGATAGATTGTGTGAGCAAAGCGAACCACAATCTTATCCGGTTGTTGGACAAGCCCGACAGTAATCGATGCTTAATATAAGCAAATATGTTTTGGGGGCGTAGCGAAATGGGGGGCTCTGGAAGATGTGTTATTTTCTTAAGGCGTGCCAAGGCCTTACCCTGATTTCAGGGTAAAAAATGTGCGCTATATCATAGGGACA
>JAGXGJ010000169.1 GCA_024636875.1 Methylococcaceae bacterium
AAATAGCTTATATAAATAGCATTGTCAAGGCTCCATTCAAAAAATATTTCTCACAATTAAACTTCCTGTTTATTCCAGGGCTCGTCCAACAATCGGATAAGATTGTGGTTCGCTACGCTCACACAATCTATCCTTATTCGAGGTATCCAAAGATACCTATAATATGCTCAGAGAGCATTTCAAGATGCAGTTTCTGGCTCAAGATCAACAATTCAGGCAACTGAACCAGATACATAGGGATCGCGCTCTATTGCGTCGATTGTTATATAAACAAGTTACCGATAATGCTGATATTTCTTCTGTTTTACAGCTAAAGGGTGCAGGGCTTTTTTATGCCGGGCAGGAATTGGAGAGTCAAAAGACGGATGGGGACCAAAAAAACAAAATAGGTCCACAATCTCCCTCATCAAATATTATTCAACTATTGCGAAAACAAATTGAGCAAAGCCATGGTCAAGATTTCCTTTTGCATCGTCGAGAACAAATCACCAACGACATTAAGACTAAAACACCGGGTCATTGGCCTCTAGGCAAGACGATTTTGTCGAAAGATAATTTTCCTGCTGCAATTGCTTCATTTGCAGATAGTTATGAAGATGATTTGACGGGTCTGGTTGCCATAAAAATACTGAAGGAGGAGCAGCCGTTACGTCCTGAGGCTTTTTTTGTTACTCATCAGTCCGAGTTTGCAGTATCTCAGGAAGAAAAGCTGCTGCTGGAAAAGTTACGAGCTCAATTGACAGTAAGTCTGTTAAAGTCGGTCAATTCCGGACGGCCTGATTGGGGCTATGCTGTTTTGGTCAATACGGCACGATTGTTAGCCGTTGATCTTTCATTACAATTGGGGCAATGGGTTTTTATTGACGATTTTGCCATGGACAGTGAATGGGTCAGTGCTGATCAATTTGCTCAATACGCAGAGCAAATGCAAGCCCAGATTAAAGATGCGCTGGCTAATCTGGTACAGACCCGGAAAGCGTTGTCAGAGAAAGGCGGTCTTTCTGAAGCCAACTATAGCGCGCTTGAAATGTCTGCCAACCGCTATTTTGAATTGCTCAAGGGCAGGCAGCATGAGGCAATCCGGTATATTGGGGAAAACCCGCTGCCAACTAAAAGCATTAGTCTGCCGGATTGGATTGTTCCCGAATTAACGCAGCAACAGTTAAAAACAGCTTTAAACGAGCTGGATAACTATGAAAGTAAACTGCTCCATGAACTCGCTGACCATTATCGGTATAATTTGATTACCCGTAATTGTGTTACCGAACTGTTTAGAACAATTGACCAGGCTTTGTTACAGAAAAGCAAAGTGGACATCAAGCTTTCGAAACAAGCAGAGTTGGTCATGAAAGAATCTACGGACCGCCTGGGCGGCAGCATTTCAGCATCTTATAATTTTATTCCCTTTGTGTCGTTTCAATCGGTAAAAGACCAGTATAACGTCACCGAAAGCACCGTATTAAATTCCTACCGTCGGCAAAAATTAGAAAAACTTTATATCCGAAATAGCGGGTTGATGACTGCGTTGCGTGAATCCAACACCATCACGAGCACCTTGTATGCCTATAATCCAGACGATGCTTTTTTTGTTTTTTTTACTGATAACACCCTGGTATTGAGGCCATTATTTGGAGTGTTTAACACCATGGCGGGAATTGGTCAAAGTGTAGCCGGAGTTTTCAGCTGGCCATTTGATTCAGGGAGAAATCTGGAAGCAGGGGCAACAGGGATTTTGATGAGCCTGCCCGAACTGTTTTTTTTCAATATGCGCAAAGGCAGCTACAAGTACTTGTCTTACAAGCAATTTGTGCATGGTGAGAAATAGAGAAATTTATTGTTTCATCTTATTCAATTGATATTGTTGAGTATTATGAAAAAACGGAATGATTATGTTCAAAAATATTACAGATCGACTAATAAAAAACTGTTTATTACCTGTATCCCTTTCTATTGTTTTATCGGGTTGTGCCAGTTTCGGAAAAGGCGTTGCGGAGGCCTTTCTGGAAAAATCCGATGCCGAAGATACGCGGCTTTGCTATGTACGAGGTAATTCTTTTGCAGGCATTGAACCAGGGTTGGCAAAACCGCAAGGTAAAACCAAGGTATTGATGGTTCATGGCGTAGGTGATCGATTACCCGGATATTCCACAGAATTCCTGGGAAAATTGGTTGATGAGCTTAAATTAACCGCTAAATCCAGCACTTATAAAGACATACAACTGATGTCCTTTAGTGATCCTGAAAAGAGACTGGGTAATTTGCGAGTTTCCCGTCTACAAAACGAAGACAGCAGCAGAGAACTATGGTTTTATGAACTGACCTGGTCGGAAATTACCCGTGCTCAAAAGGCTTTATTAGCCTTTGATAATTCCGGGGAGTATTCATTCCGGCGGGCAGAAGTCAATGACATGTTAAAAAAATTCAGTAATGATACCGGCCCGGACCCCATTATTTATCTTGGTGAAAGCAGAGATCTTATATTAAGGGCCTTTGCGCAAGCTTTTTGCTGGATGAACAAAGATAGTTGGGGTGAAATTCCCGGGGATGGGTGGCATGGCTGTGATTTTACAAAGGGCCTTAGCGATAATATTAATCAGGACGAACTCGTTTTTATATCCCATAGCCTGGGAAGCCGTATAACCATTGACGGTATAACGCGTATGGTCAATTTTCTGGAGCACCCGGAAAAAAAATCGACTTTACGCACTATAAATAAAATGAAGAGAGAAGCATTGCAAAAAAAGCATGTGCAGATTTTTATGCTGTCCAATCAGTTGCCGATGTTGCAATTGGGCAGGAAACTGCCGGAACTTACTGGTCATCAAGCTGATTATTGTAATATCAATGGTTCAAAGTACTCATCACGCATGTTCGCGAAAACGTCAATTGTTGCTTTTAGCGATCCGAATGACTTGCTAAGTTATGCTATTCCTCATAATTTTACCGAAAAATATCTTGATTCCAGACTTTGCATTAACGTAACCAATATCGACATTAATATAGCGAAGGTATTTGATGCCTTTGGACTCGGAAAAATTGCAAATCCCATGGAAGCTCATTTGGGCTACTCCAGGGACGACAGAGTTGCGGCGTTGATTGCAAAAGGAATTGGTAATGGAAACACTGCGCCGATTGTAAAGGAAAAATGCCAATGGACAGAAATGACCGACTAGGAACACAGAATTTTATCAGATGATCCAGTAAAGAATAAGCTGCGCTATTCAGCATAATTGATTTGCAGGTTGGGTTTACGCATGGATGCAGTAGAGAATGCCGCGCGGAAGCGTAACCCGGCATTTACAGTGGAGCAACAAACGTGCATGTACATCTGCATTTGCGCGTAAGCCGTGAAAATGTTCATACCATATTGTTGCCAATATCTATAATATGGCTTGTTAGTGGTTAGATGCAGGCAATCTCAATTGTATTGGCTGCGGATCAGGGTTATTGATTTTTTTTATAGAAGTAGTCGATTATGTTTAGAGCACTAAAGTTTAATTCGAGAATCTGGTTTTTATTAGGATTCGCAGGATGCATGGGTTTGTTGGGTATGGGCGCTTATTTTCAATTTGTCGATGGTCTGGAGCCTTGCCCTTTGTGTATTTCCCAGCGCCTTGCGATTTTATTGACGGGTCTGGTTTTCCTGATTGCGGGGCTGCATAACCCCGGACAAGCGGGAGTAACTCGATATGCTATTTTGGGGGCGGTCACGGCGTTATTTGGCGCATCTATCTCAACCCGGCATGTCTGGCTACAACATCTACCTCCCGATCAAGTACCTGAGTGCGGTCCTGGACTGGAGTATATGATCCAGAATTTCCCTTTGTTTGACACTCTTAAGTTAATGTTAAGCGGTACCGGGGATTGCGCCAAGGTAGACTGGACTTTATTGGGTTTTAGTATGCCCGCGTGGACATTGCTCGCATTTTTAATGTTGGCAACCTTGAGTTTATTGCAAATCTGGAATTGTGAAAAAAATAAAAAAGATGCAGGTTGAGGCTTTTTAAGCAGCAGCCTTTAGACGTGGTTTTTAATTGAGATATTTTAATGAAAAAAATTGTATGGGTATTATTGTTGCTTGCAATAAGCTTTTCATCCGCACAGGCAGACCGGGATGCAACCTCATTACAGCGGGTGATCGCAGGAAAACAGCGTTCTGCGGAACATAAAGCCAGAGACAAATATCGGCATCCTCTGCAAACGCTGGAATTTTTTGATGTTAAGGAAAACATGATGGTGGTAGAAATATGGCCTGGAGAAGGCTGGTATACAGAAATTCTGGCGCCTTATTTAAAGGCTAAGGGCAAACTTTATGCTGCGCATTTTTCAGCCGATACAAAGGAGCCTTATTTTAAAAAAGGTTTGGAAAAATTTATTAAGAAAATGCACAAACAACCCAGGGTGTATGGCAAAGTTGAATTAACAGAATTACAACCGCCTGAATCAGTGCAAATCGCACCGGATGGGTCGGCAGACAGAGTTCTAACGTTTCGCAATGTTCATAACTGGATGAGAGGCGGTCAAGCAGCAACGGTATTTAATGCCATGTACAAGGCTTTAAAACCAGGGGGTATTTTGGGTGTTGTAGAGCATAGAAATAGTTCATTAAAGCAGCAGGATACAAGGGCTGAATCCGGTTATGTCAGTGAGGACTATGTGATCGCGCTGGCAAGAAATGCCGGTTTTGAGTTTTTGGCAAAGTCTGAAATTAATGCCAACAGCAAAGACACCAAAAATTATCCCGAAGGAGTCTGGACGCTGCCGCCCTCTTTAAGACTTAAGGATAAAGACCGCAAAAAATACCTTGCCATCGGCGAAAGCGACAGAATGACCATTAAATTTATCAAGCCTAAATAACGCGCCCAAGCTACTTGAAACACATCGACTCCATTCATCCTGAACCCTTCGGCGAAGGGCTCAGGAGTGCCTTGTCGAGGATGAACTTGCCATACACGAGTATGCACGTTGCGAGAATAAATATTCCCTTGCAAGATTATTGAATCCGGAAAATATAGCCATGGACTGCTCTCCGAATCAGTTTTATGCACATATAGGGACTCGCTATTTATTACATTGAAAAAAGATGAGGACAGACGTTATTATTGTCATCGCTTATTTATTAACTCATTGATATTAAGGTAAAAAAAGTTTCTGTCTTAATATTGCTCAATGTAACAAAACTGTAATAAAAACCGTGAGTAAGGCCTCTTGAAATACAGTTACCCACAGAGTTATCCACAGCATCTGTGGGTAACTTAATTAGTCCAATCCATATAGTCACTTAGCAATCAAACATCAAAAATAAATTAAACATTATTCACAAGTTGCACAATACTGATGAACCTGTTTTTCAGAGTAGACAGACCCATGTCAACAGTTATTGGTGCAATGGTTGTTGCCATCGCCAGGACAGTTTGGCCGTTTACTCTCTGCTTTTAACATCAATCGGATAGAATAAAGTTGATCTGAGGAAACTGGAAGGCTGTTAAGATACTGTTAGATTTTTAGATGAATTTTCTCCATATCCCGGTATATGTATATTTCTAAATATCTTGAAAAGATTAAATCTGGAAAGCCAATCAACTTTGATAGTTTTTGTAAACAGTTACACCAGCAAGAATATGATACCCAAACTATTTTGAGGATTTTTTCAACTCAGAAAATTTCCAGGTCGAGTTATCAGGTCAGCATTATTGATGAAGAATGGTTTGCCCGGCTCCAGGCTAAATTCCCTGATTATAAGATAACCAATAGAGTATCGGCTGCATTGGCTGGCGATAGTCATAAACATCCGGTCAGTCAGGCGATGATTATTCTTTGGCCGAATCAGCAAAGTCATCCTGTAGTCATTCTAAATAATGTCACCGGAATAACAACACCTGTTACGTTGAGCCAGCGTTTATTGATTATCGAGAACCAGGAGAACTTTGTGCAAAAAAATGAATCCTTGATTTTTTTAAAGCATCAGTTTCCTGGTTTTAATGATGAAGGATTGGATATCGCTTGGGGCTCCGGTAATGCGATCAGTAATCGCTTGAATAAAGCATTTTTTAATCACTATCAGCACATCGATTGTTTGCTTGACCTGGATATTGGTGGACTGACCACTTTTGCAAATTTATGTGAGCTAACCTCCCATCCTCAGCTCAGTTTTTTGCTTCCACCCTCTGCCGATGAGCAGCTAAAAAAATCAAAGCTCGATTTACAAAACGAACATTTGCCAATCTTGCGCAAATTTCGTGAAATTTACCCGCTATTAAGACCAGCCATTGAATTGATGATCCGTCACAAAAAAATGCTGGAACAGGAAATATATTTACAGAAGTAACTATGGAAAATTTGGAATTATTGAATACAAAAATCGCCTATTCGGTGAAAAAACTGATTGCAATTAACTCAATCAGCTATTGCTATACGGAGTTGCCGATCGATCGCCATTGCGCCTTGTTTGGCCGCAATAATCTGGGTAAAACATCACTCCTGAATGCGCTGAAACTACATCTGTTCCCGGAAATCAGTTTTAATGAGTGCAAAGCCAAGTTTGCTTTTAAATCCTCCAAGGGCGAGTTGTACTCCACAGAAGACAGCTATAGCTATTATTTTCCTGCTGACAGCAGTTTTCTGATTCTGGAGGCGGAAAACATTCACGGTTCTTTTTGTCTGATTCTGTTCAAATCCAATAGCAGTTTCGGTTATCAGCGTCTGGCATTGCCCTGTGCTTATGATGATATTCGTGCGCAGTTTTGGGATATTCACAATACGGAAGTCAATAACGGCCTAGGTAGTCCGGTGCCGGATTTGGGCATCCCGAAAATACATGCGCTATATCAGCGGTATAAAGCCGCTGGTGCGGTGTTTCTGACAACCAGGAAAGACATCAAGGAAAAACTGTTCAGCCATAATCCGATGCAGCCAGCCAAGGGCCGTTACTGTTTGGTGCCGTTAAAAGAAGGCGGGATAGAACGTGAGCTGAGTGCTTTCCGCCAGCTGATGAATTTTACCTTTGAAATCGCTAAAACCGACACCAAAGGCCTGACCGAAACCTTTGCCACTATCATTGAAAGCGGCAAAATCAATACGCAGGATAAGTTGCATCAGGATTTGCAAGTGATTCTGGATGAATACAACGAGCTACGTCGGAGCCAGGATAAGTTGAAAGCCATAGCGAATTATCGTGATGACTTTAAACAACTGAACGAGACGTCTCAGAGTTTGAAGGATCATCAGTTGCGCTTTGCCGGTACCTTTAAGGCCTATAAAAATTGTCTCGACAAGATGGTAGCTGATCTACAGCAGCAGACTGCGAAGCTAGAGCCCAAGATTAAAAAGCTGTTAAACGAACAAAACAAGCTTAAAGAAACAGAAAATGTACAGAGAGAAAGGTTCGGGGAATTAACTGGACGGTTAAAGACTTTGAACCAGGACATTAAACAATTTAATCAAAAAATTGAACGCTTTCAAAAGATTAAAAATGAATACCCGAATGCTGCAATTGCCGACATCCGAACTTCTTTAAGCGCACATCGCGAGGAGCTAGAAGAGGATATCATTCATTTTAACGATAGACAGTCTGCCATTGACAAGCTATCGGACAGCTTGCGGCTACAAAAGTCCAAAATAGCTGATCGAGACAAGAAAAAACTGGCGATTGAGCAACAGGGAAAACTGTTAATCAACCATATTAACGGACATAGTGCCACGGTTTTAAGTAATTTGAATGCACAGTTTTCAGCGATTATGGTTGAACCTGATGCCGGACAAACAAAAGTTATCGAACAGTTTGGCCAGCTGTTCAGCATTGCTGAGTCCCGCATAGTTTTTCTCGGCGAAACTTTTAGCGCGGGGCCATTAAAGTCTCCGCAGCAATTCAGGGAAGAGTTGCAACGTACTCTTGACGATTTGAACACTGAAATCCATCGTCTGGATGTTGAAATCCAAAACTTGAATAAAAAGGCCAAAGCCACAGGTGAGTTTCAACGGGCACAGTTACAAGAGGTGGAAAAAAAATTAAATGTAGTCAAGAGTGATTTGATAATTATCAACGCAATCGAAGATACACAACTGCAATGGCAAGCTAAAACCAGCGAAATAGAAGAGGCTGAAAACGCACGACGGCAGCTAGAAAAACAGCGGGAAGAGACTCAGGATTTGCAGGGACAGAATCGTAACGATTACAGCGCCGCTAAAGAACACATGGACTCCCTGAGTAAACAGGAGCAACAAGCGATTTCTCTGTCGCAACATTTGCAAAACCTGAAACCCGACGACCTGAAGACGACGGACGAAGTGCGACAAGTCCATGGTGTTTCAATCAGTGGTTTAACAGAGCTGGAAGGTGACCGTGCCAAACTGCATAATCTAAAACAAAGCCTGGATGAAAAAATCAATGAATTTGTCCAATGCGGTCATTTTTCTGTGCCTGTCGATATAGCCTGCAGCAGTTACAGCAATGAACAGCAAAGCGCCATTCTGGATGCTTTGAACAACACTTTTGCCGCTTTGCACGATCAACAGGAAACCTTGCAAAGTCGTATCATCGAGCATAACAAAATGACCGGCGCAAAGATTGGTGAACTGACCGGTAATCGCAGTCATATCCGTACCTTCATCAACAAGGTCAATAAACAATTTGAACTCTACAGCATCTCCAATCTGAAGGAAATCAGAGTGGAAATTGAGTTGGATCATCGTTTTGACGAACTCGTTAATGAGCTGGAACGCACCAATCTGAACACGACCGACATTCACGATGATGGCTTATATCAGCGTCTGAACCAATTTTGTGAGGATTTTTTCATCGGCGGGCGCGGAAACCGCATTCTGGAAATGAGCAAAATCATCACCAACGTCAAATACAGTTATAAGAAAGAGCATCAGGACAAGCGTGAACAAAAAGACCAGAGTAACGGTACCAACGCGCTGATTAATTGCACCCTGCTGACTATTTTGCTGAGCGATTTGTTGGCACAGGACAGCGAACTGACATTGCCGGTGATTTTTGACGAGTTTAGCAATCTCGATGAGTACAACCAGCGTACCGCGATTCAGGCGGCAACCAAACATGGTTTTGCGTTGTTCTGTGCTTCGCCCACGCAAACTGCTGAAGTGGTTGCCGTTGTGGATCACTATATTACACTCGATGATTTTCACGCTAACACCATCTACGATGGCAGCGGCGAGCGTGATGTGGTGTTTCATCATTTCTCGGAGCGTTTTTATGATGTGACGGAGCCGCAAGCATTATGAATGTCGCTTTAGACCGCACCCTGATTTTGCTGATCGAACATAAGGATATGATGTTTCAACTGATCGATTACATGGATCAGAATCAGCGCAAAGATATACCTGCCGAGGTGTTTTACAATAGCATCCGTGTCAAGCTGAAAAGCATGGGCAGTAAGAAGGAGACGGATCGGCTTAACGACGCTTTTGATCTGGGTAATCTGATCAAAACCGGGATTGTTTCCGAGTTTAATAAATCGCGCGGTACCATTGCCTTGCAACCAGCTGTGCTGGATATTTTTCGTCTGTTTGACAAGGAGCGGGTACGCGGATTGAGTAGTGCGGACCTGGAAAATATCCGCGTCCAGCTGGAAGGCGCCTATCAACGTCTTGAATCATTAAGTTTTGCCGACGATAACCTCGATTTCCTTGAACAACACGATCAGCTTTTTGATTTACTGCGTAAAATTAACAGTCAGATTCAAAGTAATACCGATCATTTGCAGTTTGAAGCTGACCGCTTATCCCAGCGCTTGGATCATGATCAGGCGGTATTGTCACTGAATGAATCCCGTCAGCACCGGGAAATTCTGGCTCAGGTGAAAAAGATTTATGACCGGGAAATTATTCCCACTCTGGAGTTTCTTAACGCCAGGGAATATAGCAAAACCAAGGCACCGCTGACCGTGATTGACGATATTGGCCGACTTTACGATATTCGGGGTCATGAAGACGACAGCTATTACATTGACCAATATAAACTGTCGATACTCAGCCATTACAAAGCGGTGGAAAAGGTTAAGCAGGCTCTGCAACGCTATTTGCACCAGGAGCGGCGGCACAGGCTGACCTATGATGCGATTGAAAAGGCTTATTTGAATTTTCAAGCTTTGGCGCACAGCACTTTTACCGAAAGCCTGAAAGATAAATACATCTTTAAATCGCTGGATTCGGAAATGCTCTATTTTTATGGTCTTAAAACGCATTCAGCAGGACAAGAAGCCCGCATCGAATGGCATGATCGTAATCACTTGGTTTACTTTAATGAATGCCTGATAAGCCAGAATGCGCGAAAACGTAGCGATAGCTCGGCACAGATCAAGACCTTTAATGATAAGCAGCAGAATGACCGGCATAATGCCATCAAGCGGCGAATTGAACAATTGGTCAATCAGTCTGATATTAAAGCGCCAGTCGATGATCTATATGTGGTTATACACAACCTGCTGGCGGAGAACTTAAAACAGGATTATCAACTGAATTATTTGCTGTACGGCGTAAGCAGTTTTAAACAGCAGTACGGCAAAAAATTCAAGGTGCAGGTGAGCTTTAACATGCCTCAGCAGAGTATCCGTTATCAAAATCTAGTGCTGGAATACAACAAACGCGAGTTTATCTTATGATTAGTAACGAACTCAGCCAAGCAATTTACAACGATCTGGTTAAAGGAAAAACCATTAACAAACACAACTATGTCATTAAAACAAACGAGCTGGAAGAGAATCCGCTGTATAACGAAATTTTCATTAACTTCGATGAATATCGGCAGCTGTACCAGCGTATCAGTTTTGACTTGGTACATAAAAACAGCAGCTTTTTTTTCATCCGTGAAATGAATGGCGGTGATGCGAATGAGGCGACTATTAAGATTCAAGCGTTGCTGATTATTATCGGACGTATCGTTACCGAGAAAGGCTACCTTTTTGATGTGCTTACCGATTATCGTGCCGGAATCGGGTTGGATGACCTTTCTGTGGCGATGTCCGAAGAGCGTTACAGCGATATCCTGCATACCTGTAAATTATGTATATCGCGCAGCATTGAAGAAGAGATCAGTAATCATTTAATTGCCAGAGGCATTATGTTTAAAAACAGCCGCGGGCATTATGTATTGAGCGATGCTGGGGCGGCTTTTTTTAGTGAGTTGACAGAATCTTAATCCGTTTTTGCAGTGAGCAGTCTTGACAAAGTTTAACAAACTGCATTTTCTGGGTACATTCACCAATTAGTTAATCATGACAATAACAGCATCGATACATGAGACAGTTTGGTTTATCAAAACGAGACGCTACAAATAATGGCTAAGTTGCCCGTCGGCGATGAACTGATTTTCAGAGTCGCCATTCCTGTCCCCGTTTATCGTTTATTTGATTATCTTGCGCCGGTTGATGTCGAGCTGGATAATATCAAACCAGGGGTGCGTCTGGAAGTGCCCTTCGGGAAAGGGAAAAAAATTGCATTTCTGCTTGAGATTGCGGGGCACAGCGAGCTGGATGCCAGTAAATTAAAACGGGTGGTCCGGATTCTGGATCACAAGCCGCTGTTATCGACCAAAGATTTGCGGTTGTTGGATTGGGCCAGCAACTATTATCATCATCCGTTGGGCGAAGTGATCAGCGCTGCCTTTCCTGCTGGCCTGCGGCAGGGCAAGTCAGTTGTTGTTCAAACAGAAAAGCACTATGCCCTGACTGACTTGGGTAAAGTAACTGACAGTGCCCGGTTGCAGCGAACACCCAAACAGAAAAGTGTGCTGGAAAAATTTCAAGGCTGCCCGTCATGCCTGTCAGAAGCCGAGCTCTCGGCGTGGAATGACAACTGGCGGCCCACGGTAAAGCAGTTAATTGCCAGGCAATTCCTACAGATTGAATTGAGCGATGCCAGGGTAAATAGTCCTGCAGCGTTAGTCAGAAATAATGCCTTGCAGTGCAATCCTCAGCAGCAATCAGCAATAGATGCGGTATGCGCTGGTCTCGGACGGTTTGGTGTTTTTTTACTGGAGGGCGTGACCGGCAGCGGTAAAACTGAAGTCTATCTACAGATTATCCGTACTGTACTGGAACGGGGCCAGCAGGTGTTGATACTGGTGCCGGAAATCACGCTGACACCGCAGCTTGAAGATCGATTCAGGCAGCGCTTTGCCGTAAGCATTGCCCTGTCGCACTCCAAGTTGACCGACAAGCAGCGGCAAACCGCCTGGCTCCAGATGCAGCAAAATGAATGTTCTATCATGCTGGGTACTCGTTCGGCCTTGTTTACGCCGTTAAAAAATCCGGGATTGATTATCCTCGATGAAGAACATGATGCCTCATTTAAACAACAGGAAGGCTTTCGTTTTTCTGCCAGGGATATTGCCGTTGTCCGTGGCAAGCTGTTGCATATTCCGGTTTTATTGGGTTCCGCTACGCCGTCTCTGGAAAGCTTGCATAACGTCGATAAGCAGCGTTACCAG
Organism: Methylococcaceae bacterium; assembly: GCA_024636875.1. GTDB lineage: Bacteria > Pseudomonadota > Gammaproteobacteria > Methylococcales > Methylomonadaceae > JAGXGJ01. Next base: position 12,452 of record JAGXGJ010000169.1, read on the forward strand.
TTGCTGCATTTGCCTGACCGGGCTGGAAACGCAACAGAACCGGTCCTGCAGTTGCTGGATATCAGAAATAAAAGAATGCTGGAGGGCTTATCAGAATCGCTGGTTGAGGAAATGCACCTTACCCTGGCAAAAAATGAACAGGTATTACTGTTTCTGAATCGACGAGGTTTCGCGCCTACGCTGATTTGCCACGGCTGCGGATGGGTTGCGCGCTGTCAACGCTGCGATGCCAATCTGGTGATTCATTTCGATGAAGAACGCTTGCGTTGTCATCATTGTGGCAAGGAGCAACGCCTGATGAGTCAGTGCCCTGCTTGCAAAACCGGTGAATTGACACCGTTGGGCCTGGGTACCGAACGGGTAGAAAAAGTCCTGGCTGAACTTTTTGAAGATAAAGTAAGCGTTCGCCTGGACCGCGATTCTACGCAGCGCAAAGGTTCGCTGGAAAACTATTTGCGGCTGATCAACCAGGGCAAAGTGGATATTATTCTGGGTACGCAAATGCTGGCTAAAGGGCATCACTTTCCTAATGTGACCCTGGTGGCGATTCTTGATGTTGACAGCGGACTATTCAGCATTGACTTTCACGCGCCCGAAAAACTGGCGCAAATGATTGTGCAGGTGTCAGGCCGTGCCGGACGTGCGGAAAAAACCGGCAAAGTCATTATGCAGACCCGGAAGCCTGAGCATCCTTTATTGACAACATTGATCCAGCAAGGTTATCGCAGTTTTGCCAAAACGGCATTGGCTGAACGTAAGGAAGCGTTGTTGCCGCCGTTTAGTTATCAGGCATTATTACGGGTACAGGCAGCGGATATCGATGCTCCGCAGTTTTTTTTTCAGGCGGTCACCGCGTTGGTACAGGAGCTCAATACCGGCCATACCCAGGTTTTGGGCCCGGTATCCGCACCCATGGCGAGGCGTGCAGGTCATTACCGTTATCAGTTGCTGTTTCAAACTACCAGGCGCCAGGAGTTGCACGTTTTACTTGATGCGATAATACCGGAAATAGCCAAACTCAAACAGGCAAAAAAAGTACGCTGGTCGCTGGATGTTGATCCGGCAGATTTGTATTGATGTTGATTGAATGGATAATCGGCTAATTTTCATGGATAATGACTGTCTTTTATCTGATCCAACTACGCAGTGAAGCAATGAAACAAAAAATAGAGGAACTGATGCTGCAAGCCGTTGCAACACTCAAGGCAGACGGCATTATCGGCCTGGAAATTACCCCGACTATAACGATTGAGCGCGCCCGTGATGCACAACACGGCGACTTTGCATCTAATCTGGCCCTGGTTCTGGCAAAACCGGCGAAAGCCAATCCCAGGCAGCTGGCCGAAAAAATTATCGCCGCACTGCCTCAGCATGAAGCAGTCATGAAAGTGGAACTGGCAGGCCCCGGTTTTATTAATTTTTTTATCAATCCACGTTCTCAATATCAGATTATCAGGCAAATCCATGACGAGGGTCGGGAATTTGGCTTAAGCAAGATAGGTGCAGGTAAAAAGGTTCAGGTTGAGTTTGTGTCAGCCAATCCAACAGGGCCGCTGCATGTAGGGCATGGTCGTGGCGCGGCTTATGGTTCCGTAGTTGCTGATTTATTAGAGGCTGCCGGTTTTGACGTGCATCGTGAATATTATGTCAATGATGCCGGACGGCAGATGGATATTCTCGCCGCCAGTATCTGGCTGAGATATCTGGAAGAATGCGGCGAACTTGTGCACTTTCCCAGCAATGGCTATCGCGGCGACTATGTGCGCGAAATTGCCTGGAATATTCATAAAAATGCCGGCGATGAATACCGCAGGCCGATAGAGTTGGTGTTAGAGAATATACCCGCGGATGAGCCGCAGGGCGGCGATAGGGAAGCGCATATTGACGGACTTATTGAGCGGACGAAAACCTTGCTGGGGCCATCGCTATACCGGGATTTTTTTCAAATTGGACTGAATAATATTCTGGAAGACATCAAGGTTGATTTGAAGGAGTTTGGCGTTGATTATCAGCAATGGTTTTCGGAGCGACAGTTATTGGATGACGGTTCGGTGAAAAAAGCGCTCGAACGCTTACGAGTTGGCGGTCATCTATATGAACAGGATGGCGCGACCTGGTTTGCATCCAGTAAGATAGGTGATGAAAAAGATCGCGTAGTGGTCAGGGAAAATGGCCAGTTTACCTATTTTGCATCAGATATTGCCTACCACATGAACAAGCTGGATCGCGGCTTCGACCAGATTATTGATATTTGGGGCGCAGACCATCACGGCTATGTATCCAGAGTCAGGGCAGCCATTCAGGCCCTTGGCGCTGATGAATCCAGATTAAAGGTGCTGCTAGTACAATTTGCGGTCCTTTATCGTGGAGAAGAAAGAGTGCAAATGTCGACCCGGTCAGGTGAATTTGTCACCTTGCGGCAATTGCGTAATGAAGTTGGCAAGGATGCGGCGCGCTTCTTTTATGTGATGCGCCGATCTGAACAGCACATGGATTTTGATTTGAAACTGGCGACGTCAAAATCCAATGAAAATCCGGTATTTTATGTACAGTACGCCTACGCCCGAGTGTGCAGTGTCTTGCGGCAACTGGATGAAAAAGGCTGGGAAAGAAATCTGCTGCTGGGTATGGAAAGTCTGTCTCAATTGACCGAAGAACATGAAATTGCCTTGCTCGGGACATTAGCGCGATATCCGGAAGTTCTGGAACGCGCCGCTTTGCAGTATGAACCGCATCAGTTGATCCATTATCTGCGTGATCTGGCGCATGAATTTCATACTTATTATAACGCCCATCAGTTTTTAGTTGACGATGCCAGTATCCGTGATGCCAGATTGAACCTGGTTTGTGCGGTAAAACAGGTATTGGCGAACGGCTTGGGGTTGTTAAATATCAATGTACCTGAAGCCATGTGATGACTAGAGATTACAAACCAAGAATTCATCAGGAACGCAGGGTTTTGGGGCGAGCCGCCGAAGCACGCAGGCAACTTTTCGACAGAAATAAGAGAACAGGTCTGTGGAAAGGGATGCTGATTACGGCACTGATTATTGCATCTGTCGTGTTTTTGGTTTATTTGAGCACAGGGTCGAAACAAATACCGCAGACATCGCAAACGATAGAAGGAAAGGCAGGGGTTGAAAAAACAGCAACACTCAAGGAAGAGAAAAAACCTGAGATCAAACTGGAGCCCAAGCCGCCCCAGTTCGATTTTTATACTATTTTGCCTGAAAAAGAAGTGGTCGTACCCGAGTATGAACTTAAAACGCGTGCACGGGAAGAACAGGTTGGTAAGGCGAAAAACGCCCATTATATAATGCAGGCAGGTTCTTTTAAGACTTTTAATCAAGCCGAGCAGCTAAGGGCAAGGTTGGCCTTGATGGGCATAGAATCCAGGGTTCAGAAAGCGAAAGTGGGCAGCGCAAACTGGTATCGGGTCAAAATGGGGCCTTTTACCCGGACGGCCAGTGTCAATAGTATCAGGTCGCGGTTAAGACAAAACGGTATTGATGTGATCATTACCGAGACAGGCGATTAAACTGCTACAGGATAGCTTTATCTTGGCTTAAAGGTTGTGGCTTCTTTTCCATAGAGGAGCGTGCGAATCAGCACAATGCACGTAGATGATGCATTTAAAGTTACTCATGCTTTAATACAACATTCATTAATACAACATTCATTGTGAATCCTGACAATTTCGTATAATCTGTTAAAGGTTATTTCAATAATAGAAAGGGGGTGATTATGCTCTGGCTTTTACTATTACATATCTCCGCTATAGTGTGCTGGTGCGGTTCATTACTGTATTTGCCCGCGCTGATCGACGGAACGGCTACCCAGCAGACCATCATTGAGCGGGAACGCCATCTGGTCGTGACTATCATGGTTTTCAGCCGGTTCGCGACCCCTGCTGCATTGATCGCTATCGTCTCCGGCACGGCCCTTTTTATAACGGGCGGCATTACAGAGCAATGGCTCATTCTTAAGCTCACGCTGGTCACCGCACTGGTGCTGTGCCATGCTCTTGGCGGCTGGATGATGCTGCTCACGCAGAACGCGACCGACAAAAACGTAACGATATCATGCTTATTGTTGAGAGTTGTAGTCGCAATCCTGATACTGTCGATTGTTTGGGTCGTATTAACCAAACCTTTATTGGAGTTGACATTGTGGATAGCCGGAGCAATGCATCATGGCTCAACATGAACTCCCACGGCGTGCCCGTAAACCATTTGTCCGCCCAGCACGCTGGTGACCGTGATCAGCGCCGCCGTCAGCAAGGAGATATACAAACCCCAGAGATTAAAGCCGCTTGTGTCATTAAAACGCAGCAGCCAGTTGAACGAAGCCAGCGAAAGGGTCATGACGGCCATCAGCGCATGGATCCAGGCGATAGCCAGATTGCGGATGTGCACCACGAAGACCAGATCGACCAGTCCAGCCAGTGCCGCGAGCCAGCCGCCCAGGCTGCCCAGACCCGCCAGCCACAGGCCGACGCGCGCCCAGAACGGATCGGCTGTATAGATACAGGCCAGATCAGCTCCCACCAGTCCGAGCAGGAAGGCCACTGGAAAATGAATCAGCATCGGATGAATCGGATGACCGGCAACAGACATCCGGCTGATAATAGGTTCTCTCGCCATGACGGCCTCCCTTCGCGGTTGAAAAAGAAAGTGTTAACAGTAAATCACAGTTTAGCTTCACCCGTGCCGATTATCATCCTTTTTTTTGTGGGCGGCTGTCACGGCCCCCAATCCATGTTGAATCCTGCCGGGCCGTCAGCCCATGCCGTAGCCAGGCTATGGTGGGGCATGTTCGGATTTTCCGCACTGGTGCTGCTGGCCGTCGTGGCGTTATGGCTCTATGCGATGTGGCGCAAGCCCAAGCCCTTAACGGATATAGAAGCCCGCCGGTTTTCTCAACGCTGGATTGTCGGTGGCGGGCTGGTGCTGCCCATTGTCAGCATCACCGTATTGCTAATATTCGGCATTCCGATGGGCTATCGTATGCTGCCTTTGCCTTTGACCGGGCAAACGCCGCTGCGCATCGATGTAACCGGACACCAGTGGTGGTGGGAAATCCGCTATCCCGATGCCGGTATCGTGTTGAAAAATGAACTGCACCTGCCGGCAGGCGTTCCGGTCGATATCCATGTGACCAGCAGCGATGTGATTCATTCATTCTGGGTGCCGCGATTGGCCGGCAAGCTCGACATGATTCCGGGGCGCACCAATATCCTGCGCCTTCAAGCCGATGCGCCGGGTCATTTCCGTGGACAATGCGCGGAATTTTGCGGCACAGGGCACGCCCACATGGTGTTGGCAGTAGAGGCCCATACACAGAAAGATTTCGAGGCATGGCTAGAGGCGCATCAACATGAATAAGGCAACTGGGAAAGACTCCGCCGCTCTGCATGATGACTTTATCAAGGTCTGGGGCAATCCCCGCGGCTGGCGTGCGTTGACCATCGTCAACCATACCGCGATCGGCATACGCTTCATGGTCACAGGCGGCGTGTTCTTCCTGATCGGCGGACTGATGGCGATGCTGATGCGCACCCAACTGGCATTGCCGGAGCAAACATTCATCGGCCCCAAACTCTACGATCAGCTGTTCACGATGCACGGTACAGTCATGATGTTCCTGTTCTCGGTGCCGGTATTGGAGGGGCTTGCACTGTATCTGATCCCGAAAATGATCGGCGCGCGCGATCTTCTGTTTCCGCGGCTCAGCGCTTTCGGTTACTTTTGCTATCTATTCGGCAGTCTAATTCTGATGGCCAGCCTGGTGTTGGGCATTGCGCCGGCGGGCGGCTGGTTCATGTATACGCCGTTGACCAATGCGGTTTACTCGCCGGGGCCAAACGTCGATTTCTGGTTGCTGGGCATTACCTTTGTCGAGATTTCGGCGGTGTCGGCCGGGGTCGAGCTGGTCGTGTCGATCCTGCGCAGCCGCACTTCCGGCATGGAGCTGCTGCACATGCCGCTATTTTGCTGGAACATATTAGTCATGGCGCTGATGATCGTGTTCGGCTTTCCTCCGCTGATCCTGGGCAGCATCCTGCTGGAACTGGAGCGCGCGGCCGGCATGCCGTTCTTCGATGTTGCGCGCGGCGGCGATCCGATTCTTTGGCAGCATCTGTTCTGGCTGTTCGGCCACCCCGAGGTCTATATTCTCTTTCTGCCTGCTGCGGGTATCGTCTCGACTCTGTTGCCGGTATTCGCGCGCCGACCTATCGTCGGCTACCGCTGGATGGTGCTGGCGGTCATCGCGACCGGTTTTATCAGTTTCGGCCTGTGGGTGCATCATATGTTTGCGTTCGGGATCCCGAAGCTGGCGCAGGCGTTCTTCTCGATGGCCAGTATGTTGGTCGCGATTCCTACCGGCATCCAGCTATTCGCCTGGCTGGCGACGCTATGGACCGGACGGCCGGTCTATCATGTGCCGATGCTCTGGCTGACCGGTTTTCTGGTCATCTTTGTGACCGGCGGGTTGACCGGTATCATGCTGGCTCTGGTGCCGTTCAACTGGCAGGTACATGACACGCATTTTGTGGTCGCACACCTGCATTATGTAGTCGTCGGCGGCATGCTGTTTCCATTCATCGCGGGCCTGTACTACTGGCTGCCGCATTTCTCGGGACGCATGCCGTCCGATAAACTCGCTCGCTGGGGTTTCTGGCTGACATTTATCGGTTTCAATATCACGTTTCTGGTCATGCATCTGACCGGTCTGCTCGGCATGCCTCGTCGCGTTTACACGTATCAGGCTGGCCTTGGCTGGGACTTGCCTAACAGCATATCATCGGTAGGCGGCTTCATTATCGCGATGGGGATCGCTATGGTTTTACTCGATATCATATTGCATTTTCGCTTCGGCCGTCCCGCCGGAACCAACCCGTGGCAGGCCGATACCCTGGAATGGGCGACGGACATGCCGCCCAAGCCTTATAACTTTATCAGCCAGCCTGACTGTCCGACGCGGCACCCGATGTGGGATCAGCCGGACCTGCAAACGACGATTGCGGAGGGCCGTCATACTTTATCCGAGATCGGCCATGGCAGGCGTGAAACCTGGGGCACGGATCCGATTACCGGCAGCATACGCGAAATCATTCATCTGCCCGGCAACTCCTGGCTGCCCTTCTACGCGGCATTGGCGTTGTCGGTAGTATGCATCAGTCTCCTGATCCGCTCATATAGCCTGGCTGTAATCGCCGTATTGGTCAGTCTGATATTGCTGTTACGCTGGTCCTGGATCAACGGCGCACACTTGGACGCAGCTCCCAATGCCGATGTCATGCCCGGCTACCCGCCCCTGCATTCACGCACCTTCGATGGCCCTGGTTTGTGGGGCATGGTGGTGACGCTGCTGTCTGATGGCGCACTGTTTTTATCCCTGTTGTTCGGCTGGCTCTACTTGTGGACCGTCGCGCCACAGTGGCAAGTGCCCGATACGGCTCCGTTGGCCTGGCTGCCGTTGCTGATCAGCGGCGGGCTATTGACGGGCGCGGCGATCTGGTTTAATCATGTTGTCAGGCGGTTACGCAAGGGCGTTGATGGCCATCTGCAAAGCCAGTTGTGGGGCATATCGGCATTAGGCCTGGCGCACTTTTGCTTGTTGATCTGGGTTTGGTCGGCTTCGACGCTGGTCTCGACACAAACCGCCCACGATGCGATTATCGCAGTGATGCTGATGTACCAGCTGTTCCACAGCGGACTCGCCGTCATCATGACCACACTGCAGGCCCGGCGCGTAGCTTATGGCTATGTCAGCAAGGCTGCGCCCTACGAAATGGCCGTTGTAGCGCCCTGGTGGCTGTATACGGCAGGTATATTCTGGTTTAGCTTTGCCGCCATCGTGCTGTTGCCTGGCGCTTGGGGAGGTTTCTGATGCTGTCGCCTTATCATCCGCTACAACTGGCCCTGGGCCTGGCTGTCTGGATCGTCTGGTTTGCATTGATGTACGGGGCCTTGACTGTCGCCTGCGAGATGGCGCCGCCGCCGACTGAACACGGGCCCTACACCTGGATCAATGTCGCGCTGCTGTCCAGTACCCTGGCGATTACCGGTCTGCTGCTCTATTGGGCCAATGCCTGTTGGCGCGCGGCGCGAGAAGGCATTGGACCGGTCAGTGAGTCACACCTGTTTATCGCAAGATTGGGTGCCGGCATCAACCTGACGGGGGCCATAGCGACGTTCTGTCTTGGGCTGATGGTGCTGCTATTGCCGCCATGCCTTTAAGATTTATAGGGGTAGTCCTCGCAGCTCTGCCGGTTGATCCGGCGCAGGCGCATGGCTTGATTGAAGGCTCGGATGCAGCGCAGCTGCCGGAAATACTCGGTGGACTGCTGCTCGTCCTCCTCTGGCTGTCCTACTGTATCGGTGCGCGGTGCGTGCGACCTACGACAGGACGATCGCTGGTCTTTCATGGAGCCAGCCTGATCGCCGCATTGATCACTTTCGGTCCACTGGATGGTTGGACCTCAAACGGCTCAGCCATGCACATGATCCAGCATATGCTGATTATGGTCGTGATCGCGCCGCTTTACGTGCTGGCGAAGCCATTGCCGCAGTGGCTGGCGGCAAGCGGACGGATAGGTGTCAGTCTATGCAAGCCTTTATTGCGTCTGGGCCGTTATCCGCTCTGGACGAGCGGCCTGCAGGGCGTCGCGATCTGGTTCTGGCATGCGCCCAAGTTTTATAACCTGGCGCTGACAAGCCCCTGGTGGCATCTCGCTGAGCATCTCAGCTTCGCGCTAACCGCCGGCGTATTCTGGTGGTCTATTTTGGGCAGGCGCGCCTCTTTGGCCCTGCCTGCACTGTTGTTTACCCTGATGCATACCGGCATGCTCGGCGCTTTGCTGACTTTTGCACAGAGGCCCCTATACGGCGATTTACTCGATATTCAGGATCAGCAACTGGCTGGCCTGATCATGTGGGTGCCGGGCGGCTTGCCTTACCTTGCCGCCGGTATTTGGTGCAGCCTGCGCTGGTTTCAGAAAAATGCCCGGTCGATTAACCTTGAGCTCTGAATGCCGCTGGATTAAACCGGCACAAACCCATGCAATTCTCATTATGCAAACACTGTCCGTTTTCAGGCTTGGCGTCGAAGGCGCGCCTCACACACCTTAAGCCCCTTCCTCTTTATCGTCATCAATTGCCATATCCGAAATTTCTTTTAATCGGGAGATAGCCTTGAAGTTGATGCTGTTTTCAGGATACAAACCTTCATTGTCTACTTTACCTGCCGGTTGTCCGGTCAATAACTCCAGGGTTTCATTGACATTGGATACCGCATATACCGCAAACAGTCCCTGCGCAACGGCTTCAATAACCTCCTGCTTCAACATCAGATTGCGTTTGTTGGCGGCAGGAATAATGGCCGCATGCTCCCCATTAAGACCGCGCGCCCGGCAAAGCCTGAAATAGCCTTCTATTTTCTCATTTATCCCGCCTACCGCCTGCACTTCGCCGTATTGATTGATCGAGCCGGTGACAGCAAAGGCTTGTTTGATTGGCGTTCGTGTGAGCGCAGAAATAAGGCAGCATAGTTCAGCCAATGAAGCACTGTCACCATCGATATAACCATAGGATTGTTCAATGGCAATGCTGGCGGATATTGCCAATGGAAATTGCTGGGCGTAACAGTGCCCCAGATAACCCGTTAAAATCATCACGCCTTTTGAATGGATGGCCTGACCCAATTCCGCTTCCCGTTCAATATCAACTATGCCTCTGGAACCCGGAGAAACTGTCGTGGTAATACGTGCCGGCGCGCCGAAGTTGCTGCCGCCTATTTCCAGAACGGTTAAGCCGTTAATTTTGCCAATAGCCTCGCCTTCGGTATCAATAAGAATCGTGCCATCGAGCATTTCTTCGAGTATCGCCTGTGATAATCTGCCGTTGCGGTATTCTCTGGCGGTCAGGGCCTGTGCAATATGTGGCCTGTCGATTTCGCTGTGGCCGTCTTGCCTGCAAAACAGGTTGGCTTCAGCAATAATGTCCAGTGAATCCTTGATGTGGGCTGAAAAATGATGCTGATTTTCTGACAGCCGGCAGCTGTGTTCAATCAAGCTTTCAATTGCGGCGTGTGTTAAGGGGTTGGCGCCTGAATCTGCCGCCTGTTTAATCATTAACATCGCGAATCTCTGCATGGATTCATCGGTACGTGGAATGTAATTATCAAAGTCGGCAAGAATTCTGAACATTTCATTAAATTCATTATCCAGCTCTTCCAGAAGATAATAAGTATCACGCGAGCCGACCAGAATAACTTTTACATTTAACGGGATGACTTCAGGCTTCAAGGTAATAGTGTTAATGCCCAGTTCTGAATACGGCGACTCAATTTCAATGCGGCCTGATTGCAATGCCCGTTTAAGGCCTTCCCAGACAAAGGGATAGGTCAATAGCTTTTCTGCGTCGAGAATTAAATAACCACCGTTGGCTTTATGCAATGAACCGGCACAAATTTTCCGGTAATTGGTCACTAAAGTGCCTTGATCGCTGACATATTCAATGCGGCCAAACAGATTCTGATAAATCGGATGCGGTTCGTAAATGACCGGTGCACCACTTTCAAGTTTGTTATCGACCAGAATATTGGGTGCGTACTGCTCGGTTAGCATTTGGTTTTTTGCGGTGGTGTCTCGCGGTTCCAGCGTCCTTCCAGGCATCAGATAATCAGTAATGGTGCTGCCAAGATTTTTTTTGATTTCTGATAAATAAGTGATGACGTCATCAATGTTTTGATATTTATCGTTAAGTTCAGCAAATAAAGGCTCTATCGCCAAACTGGCGGTGTCATTATCAAGCTGTTTGATTTTTTCAACCATTGTCCTGCGCCACTGGGGCAATTCCAGCAATACGTTACTCAGGTACTCTTCCAGTTCTTCAACGTGTTGATGAAAGGCTTCCCGTTCAGGTTGCGGCAATTGCGTGAACTGATCTTCATTCAGTGATTTATTATCCCGGATAGGGGCAAATGTAATCGATTCACTTTCCCTGAACAGCGCAATGTTGTTTTCTTGTGCTTTCTTATCAACCAGATCAATTGCATAGTTATAACTCTGGTTAAAATGACGCTCGATTGCAGATTTTTTTTGTTGATAAGCCGGACTTTCGAAGGCGGCTGGAAACGTTGCCAATAAATTATCGATCAACTTTTCGATATCCTTGCTGAACACCTGCCCATACTCCGCCGGCAATTCAACGGTGACAGGCTCTCTGGGATTGTCAAAATTATCTACATAAGCATAGGAAGAAGGTGCCGGCAGGGTCTGCGCAATGGCATACAGATGATCGGTAATCATCGTCAGTCGGCCTAGTCCCGGTTCGCCCATGACAAAAATGTTATAGCCGGGATTGGGCATGGCAACTCCAAATTCCAGTGCCGACTGCGCTCTGGGCTGCCCTAAAATACTGTTATACAATCGGGCCGCCTCCGAAAATTCAAAACCGGTCAAATCGACATTCAGTTTCAGTGATTCTATCGGAAGCTTTAAGATGCTAGGCATGAATAAGTAATCAGGTCTCGGGTTGCTGGTAAATTATACATTCTAGCATTTTTAGTCCGTTGGTCGATAAATCCGGAGACTTTGGTTTTTCTTAATTCGTATTTAAAGGCTGCAGCAGCGCCATTATCTTGAAAACCTCAGTTCAAGCACCGGGAACACAGAGGCAAATCACTGAATTGAAAAAACGTGCAGGATTGCGCCATGCCAACTGAAAGAACCATCAGTTGTTGTGCAGTAAAGCATACCTTTTTCGCCTGAAAAATTCAGGCAGGCGGGCCAAAATTGACCTGATTTATGATGGTCTTATCTAGCGGTGAATCGAACAGTCTTTATCGGGCAAAAAAGTCTGGCACTGTCTATCCAGCCAGTCGAAAACCAGCTTTAACACCTGCGCCCTTTCGTTGGGTCTATGGTTTAAAAGTTCATGTTTTAAGCCATCAAAAACAGTTATCGACTTGTCATCACTACGCAGTTTTTCATACAATAATTTTGCGCCTGCAACAGACGCAATATGGTCGTCGCTACCATGACAAATCAAGGTGGGAAGGAAAATCCGGTTGGCATTGCGCAAAATATTTCCCCGGGCCAGGGTAAACTCATGCAGCCAATTGACCGAAACGCTCTTGACTATACAGGGATCATACTCAAAGGCTTTAATAATCCGGGGGTCGTCGGTTAATTCAGCGGGGTCAATCTGATTGGGAATTTTTAACCGCGGCGCTATTCCTGATAATGCTTCGACAAAAAAGCCGCCGAAATTTGCGAACCAGTACGCTAATTTCAACGGACATGAAGAAATCATCAGACCCCGTATTTCTGAGGAATGTTGTAAAGCGTAGGTCAAACTGACAATAGTCCCCATACTGTGTCCAAATAAAAAAACCGGCTTTACTGTGTCATTAACAACAATTTCAGCGATAAATGTGGCCAAATCATCAACATAATCCGCAAAAGAATTGATATGTCCACGTTCACCTTCAGATCGTCCAAAGCCTCGCTGATCAAAACCGAAACAACTATAGCCCTGATTTGCGAACGATTGAAAAGCGGCCTCATAGCGGCCTATATGTTCGCCCATACCATGTAGAAACACGACGGAAGCCCTGGATGAAGCAAGCGGAAGGGTGTTATAAAAGAGAGAAAGATTATCTTTTGTCTGAAAAAATGCCATTTTTTAAAAATATCCGTTTTAATGAAAAGCGTTTAATAAAACGAATAAACTCAATTTATCGTTCTTCAGGTATCTTTTGCCGCAGCTTCATTTTTATTATCTGCTTTTTCTTTTTCCTTGGTTTTATAAAGATCAATCGATATTAAAGCGAAAACAGCGCCCCAAAGTTTGGAGGCAATATCCTGTCCGTATTGAAAAAATGCGAAGGAGCCCTTTACACCATAAGGCATAAAAATAAAAAAGTACTCTATAACAAACCACATGGGGGGGAAAATTCCCCAGATTACCAGCAATACGTATTTGCTTCTCAGGGTATTTTTTTTATACAGAATCCATAATGTCGCCACTACGGAAAGCAGGCCAAAAAGTATAAGAACATAAATGCCATCCAGCAGTGATCCTTCATAAGCCATCCGGAATCCAGGGGCATCGTTATTCATGGGTTTTCCTCCTAGTCATAGCAGCACTGATTAAAAATAAGCATTACCCTCTTCATGCATTAAATTACCAGGGCTTTAAATTGAAACAGGGCTTCGATTTTTCTTAATCCCTGTTCAATCAAAAATTTGGCTGTAAACGTCACTTCTTGTTATCCGGCAAATGATGATCAATAATGTCATAAATCTTAAGTTCTTCCATCAGTTTTTTTACCGGCTGCAAGGACTGTGATTTTTCAAAACTTCCTGGCCAATTATCCCAACCATAACCCCAACGCCACGGTGTCGGCAGCCAGGGCAGGCCACCTGTCCGGACGCCGGCATAGATAATATTTCCCATAACCGGCGATTTGTTATTCACACAGCGCATGAGCTCCTGATCTGCTTCTTTACGATCCTGCTCGCTGCCTCCACACCAATAGGCAATATCATGCGCAATGCAGCAGGCTATCCAGGAGTCATCAGGCCACCGCGAACAGCCATCAGTAGTAAAAATAAAATCAGGCTCCTTTGTCGATCCTGTAACAATTGAACTGGCGCGCTTTTTTCTGCAATACGTTTCCGCAATTTGCTCAATTTCATTGCGCATCGGCTTGTTTTTGGTATAGGGTTCAATAGACATACGCGACTCCAATGTAGTACAACCCGTAAACAGGCCTACCAGTAAACACAATAGAATCCTGGGCCTTATTAGCGATAGTAAACGGCTATTTTTCATCTATGGCTTAATTTGCACATTTAATTTTCCATTATGATGCTGTCAGTCAGTTTCATTATTACTGCACGGAACCACGATAACCGGGGCAAAGCCGCCGCCGGTAGTGCGGAAATTGGTAGTTTGTCCCTGATATAAACGGGCGCTTATCAATTGCGTCTGACCTTTATAAACGTAATGCCGCAGATCAAGTTTGAAATCGACGATTTTGTTTTCTACTTCCAGTTGCCGTTCACTCGGTTGCACCAGGCTCTGAGCAACATAGTCGCTCTGCAGAATTTCAGCGAACACCCGCCGGGTCAGTTTATCACCCCGATAGGCGGCTTTGCTGCCGTAACCCCTAGCGGGTTTGAAAAACAGCTGTTTGCGGACAGCCCACAGGGTTTCGGCATCGTCAGGATCTACCAAAACTGTACGGGCAATGCCCGCCGCAAGTATGTCTCTGGTTTTGGCGGCAACGCCGATATCTGCCAACGCTGCTTCGTCAGTCAGCAGTGTCAGGTTCCTTTTATCCGCATAAAGAGCATGGGCGCGGGGATGTGGGGTTACGACCACGGCATTTGCCAGGTAAGCGTCACGCACAGACTTGTGCGCCGCAGCTTCCAATCCGAAATCGGTTAGCCGATTGTAGACAAGATCGACAGGCAGATTTTTGTGCCAAAGCACGCCGTCCTTGTAAACAAGCCCGGATGGATCGCAAATAACGGCATTGATGTTATTTTGTTCAAACAGTTTTTTGAATAACAAAAACTCCGGCAGCATATATTGGGTTTGCGGATTTTCATCGACAATGGCGATGGAGCGTAAAGACCGTTGACCTCGTTCGGCTTGCCACTCGTCGAGAAACATCTCAATAAATGCCCGTTCCGGATTACTAGTGATCATTGCGCCTGTTGTATGCCCTTCCCCCGCCAGATCGCAACAGGCTTTTTGTGTACGAGCCAGGATGGCATTGAGTAACGCACCGCCAGCATTAGTATTTATTTCAATCAATTGTGGACCTTCGGCGCTCAGATGAAAGTCATAACCGAAAAAAACGCTGTCTGCCTTGGGAATGAATTGCGCCGTATCGGGCGCATAGGCAAGAACCCGTTCCTGATAAGCCGGCAAAGCGATTACGCCTTCTACTGCCGCAATAATGTCACGCTGTCTCTGTACACAGGCATCGGTGACAAAGACGGCCGATTCGGCAAATAGATGAGGGCGTTCTTCAACGATCATCCGGTACAGATTGATATCATCCTGCTGCTGCCATAATTCCGCATGCATGGCTTCCCTGTTGATTGACACGCAGCGGCATTGGCTATTGAGCTGTTCGGCCCTTTGTTTGCATTGGTGGCCTGCGGCCGGTTGGGATAGGTCTGAATTGGCAGAGAGAATCATTTTAGTTCATTAATTGCTGGCAAAGCTCCGGGCTAGTCGGAACTAGGTTGCGGGTTAAACCGGTCATCTTTGATATCTGGGTTATTGATAATATTCAAAGTGTGCTAATGATAGAACAAACTGCAGCTTATACCCATTACTTATTTTTACAGTTCAAATGGGGTGTAGACCTGGTTGTGACAGCCAACATCATAATTTGATTATTTTTTCCTAATTGGAATGACATTCTCTGGCAATGAAATTTTTTCAATAGACATCTTTCCTAAATACAGGCATAGCGCAAGTTAACAAGAGCCGCCACTAAATTCCATGTCAGCGAGTAATTCTTGTGCTTGCCACGATAAACATCCTTAACGATCCTGCAGATTTTGCATCGGCGATTGACATGCTCAATGAAAACACGCTGTTTTGATAGTGCCTTATTGTCGGCCTTGTCTTCTGCCGAAAGGGATTGGCCTTTTTTCTTTTTGACCGGCAGGGTCGAATTCTGATGGTGTTTGTGC
>JAGXGJ010000170.1 GCA_024636875.1 Methylococcaceae bacterium
ATATCTGAAGGGGGTAGTCTTAAAACCGCCAGATTTATTAAATTACGTGAGCTAAACGCTCAACATAACTCAATTTTCCTTGTCAAGTTTATGCTGGTTTTTATTGGCAGGGATGTGTTCAACTGCGGTTTTTAGGATAAACCGTTGGTTGATTATTTAGACCTAATAGGGGCATAGAAAATGCGGCTACAGTGTAGCCACTGTCAAGGAATTCGCTAATCTGCTCTTTGCTTTTATAGAAATCGCCACCGTGGCCACGATGGAAAAGAACGATTTTGTTATTGGGCGTCTTCGGAATGAAATGATAAACGTGAGACTCAAGCCCGAACTCCATCACAATACTTAGCTTGTCAATTCTAGAAAGAGAGGGGATGTCATTGTAACGATTATCTTTGAACCCTTTAACAATCGCTGAAGGAAGAAACGATGGAAGCTTAGGCTGGCCCCAAAGAAAGGAAATCAACGTATCTCTTAATCGTGCGATATCTTGAGAATCCCTTATTGAGATCAGTTTAGTGACATCAGTTTCGAAGTATTCTTTTGGTATTTCAAGGTTTGTCTCAGCAATAAGAACCCTGTATAAGGGTTGAATGAGGTGATAGGGGGGTAACTTGAATTTAGCAACCATAATGCCATAGAGCATTGCTAAAGCTAAAAGGGCTGCATGTACAGCAATTTTTAATACTCTTATTTTCAATGAGGTTGATCCTTATCTTTATTGAGGAAAAAAACACTAGACACCATCCAGACTTTAATTATAATTTAATAAACGGTAAACTACACTTCTTTAATTTACTAAAGTTTCAGAATTAGTTTTTACCGGCATATCCGTTGTTCATCGTTGATTTCTAAAGCTTCACTCCTTATCATCCTGATGTCAAGTTGAAGGACTTACAAAAACCAGCACTCTATGTTTGCATCAATAACACCCATCACGATGGCAACTGCGTCACCCAATATAATTGCTTTCAAACTACACAAAGCGTCGGAAATCACTACGCGAAAAACCTGCCACAGACGGCCCGCAATTCTAATGTCCGTAATGTTGCTGCATGTTGCATACACAGAAAGAAGAGTAAGCCGCAGGGAGCAGTATTAAAGTCTGGATGAATTGATTGGCTCAAAATGGCTCAAAGTTTCGTACTTTTGCCCAAAGCCTGACGTTGGAAGCGCTGCTGACAACGCAATCAACATCTTGACGATTTTGCCAAACGCTATGCACTGCAACGCGTGCCGGGTAGTGACCTGAAACTGCAAATATAGACCGCGACATGGCCGATGACGTGCGTAGTGTACATAGACTGTCTGATGAGAGAGCTATCGGGTATTTTTGGCGCTGGCTTTGGCATCGCTATCATCGAATAAAACCCAGGTTGAATCGCTATTTATCGACGAAGGCTTCGGCAGCCTGGACCCGGAAATACTCGACATGGCCATCGCCAGCCTGGATACCCTGCAAACACTGGGTAGAAAAGTTGGCGTTATTTCGCCTGTCCCTATTCTGGTTGAGCGGATTGGCGTCAATGTGGTAATTTAAAAGTTGGGTGGGGCGGAGGAGTATTGTGATTGTCAGGAGGTATTAAAAATGGCAGCTGCCATGTAGTCAGCGATAAGGCTGGCGAATATATTGGTTTCCTCCTTCATGTTTTATCTCTACAGCACTTGCGGCTTATGGAGCCACGTGAACATGCACTGGGTTTTAGCCGCCGTCCCCAATGTTCTCCCAGGTATTACTGCCGGGCTCTTCCAGAGCTTGCAATTTTTTAGTGGTTTCTTGCTGCTTGGCCCGCAACTCTTCGAGTTCTTGATCGTAGGTGTGCTTTATATCTGCTGCTGCTTGCCGGGATTTCACTACCAATACATCAATCCTGGCACTCTGTTCAATAAGTTCAGCCACCAGCTTTTGCCTGTATTCATCAGTCGTTTTCATGGGTTAATCATTCGGGTCGTTTAGTAATGTATAATTAGGGCATTAGGGCTGACTAATGTAGGATGACTAAAGCAGCCCCCACATCGTGGTAATCAAAACAGGATTCGTGATTAAAGAAGACAGGGTTTGATTGTCCTGACCAACATCCGCTTTTATCTTTTTGCCACGAAAATTACATCCCGAATTTAAGCCTGTTCTAGCCTGGAAATCGCTGTTCTAACCAGATCATTTAATGCAGTTCCATCTTGTTGACAATAGGCAATAATTTCACGCCGCATTCTAGGATCCCATGATCTCAGGATATGTTTTTTTACTCCTTCGGCAGCAATTTCTTTATTGCTTTGCGCATTAAAGAAATCACCGATATCATTGGCCATTCTGATAAGTTTTTCAATTTTCATTGTTGGTATTTATTAAATTAATTACAGGGGCATTATGTATTAAGCGTTGCGGATGTGTATAGATGACATGTTGATCATCACGGGCAAAGCCAATCAGGGTAAGCCCTGCTTCATCTGCCATCCTGATAGCTAATCCGGTCGGAGCTGATATGGCTGCCAGCGTAGTGATGCCTACAGATGCTGCTTTTTGCACCAATTCATAACTGGCGCGGCTAGTGACAATTACAAACCCGGCCGACAAATCCTTTTTGGTACGTAATAAGGATCCAATCAATTTATCCAGCGCATTATGCCGACCGACATCTTCCCGAAGATCTACAATGCTTTGTCCCGGTATAGCCCAGGCTGCTGCATGCACCGAACCGGTTAATCGGTTTATGTTTTGGTGTTGTCTGATATCCGATAAAGCGGAAAGCAAGTCTTGTGAAGTCAAGGTTATACCCTTGCTGACAGGACCAGGCTGGCGGATGACTTGCTGTAGCGTACTTGCACCACATAGACCACAGCCGGTACGACCAGCTAAATTACGCCCTTTATCAGTCAGACAGTCAAAGCGTTGTTTGGGAATTTGTAAGTAGACTTCAATGCCATTTGAGCGATTATAAATACGCGTCGATAAAATTTCTTGCGGGGTTTTAATAATGCCTTCGGTAATGCTGAAACCTAAGGCAAAATCTTCCAGATTGGTTGGGGTTGCCAGCATAACGACATGAGGCATGCCATTATAAACCAAAGAAACGGGTACTTCTTCAGCAATATAGTCCTGCTGAATTGAATGCTGGCTTCCTTGCCAGCGGTCAACGGGTCTTTGCTGATAACTGGGCCAGCCCAAGTCTAATAATAACGATTGCATGGTTCAATCCGCTCTTATGGGTTAAGCCGGGAGATGCGGCTTGTTGCAAAGCCGCGATAATTAAAGATGCAAACTATTAATGCGCAGGTTATTGGCTTTATCATTTTGTACTGATGATGTGTTGATTATCGTTAACCATTGTTCATGCCCTGTTCGAGCAAATCCAGTTGCTTTTCTGAAAACTCATGGTACTTTTCTTGCCATTCAGAATGCTGACTGACTTTGGTGACTTGCACGGCGGTTACTTTGTATTCCGGGCAATTGGTTGCCCAATCAGAGTTATCGGTGGTAATAACATTGGCGCCTGATTCCGGGAAGTGAAAAGTGGTATAAACAACACCGGGTTGGACACGTTCGCTAATCAAGGCGCGCAATACAGTTTCACCCGCACGGCTTTTGATGCCTACCCAGTCACCGGTTTTCAAGCCTCGATCTTCTGCATCATGCGGATGAATTTCCAGGCGATCCTCCGAGTGCCAGGCAACATTGTCAGTACGCCGTGTTTGGGCGCCAACATTGTATTGCGTCAAAATACGGCCGGTAGTCAGAATTAAAGGAAATTTGCGGGTTACGCGTTCGTGCGTGGCGACATATTCGGTTAGCATAAACAAACCCTTGCCATTATCGCGCATGAAGGTGTTTTCGTGCATGATAGGTGTGCCCACCGAGTCTTTATCATAGCAGGGCCATTGTATGCTGCCTAACTGGTCAATTTTTTCATAACTGACGCCAGCAAAAGTTGGCGTAAGACCGGCGATTTCAGCCATAATTTCCGATGGATGGCTGTAATTCATAGGATAGCCCATCGCATTCGCCAGCAATTGGGTTATTTCCCAGTCCTGATAGCCTGCCAATGGTTTCATGACTTTACGTACCGGCGAAATACGCCGTTCAGCATTGGTAAACGTGCCGTTTTTTTCTAAAAAAGTGGAGCCAGGTAGAAATACATGGGCGAATTTAGCGGTTTCATTGAGGAATATATCCTGCACAATGACACATTCCATCGCGCGTAATGCAGCATGTACATGCTGAATATCGGGGTCGGACTGGGCAATATCTTCACCTTCGCAGTACAATCCCATAAAGCTCTTGTCGAGTGCCGCTTCAAACATATTGGGAATACGCAAGCCGGGTTCCAAACTTAATTCAGCATGCCATGCAGTTTCAAACAAGCGATGGGTTTTGTCATCAGAAACATGCCGGTAACCGGGAAACTCATGTGGAAACGAACCCATATCGCAAGAACCCTGAACGTTGTTCTGTCCACGTAAAGGATTGACACCAACGCCTATACGGCCCAGATTTCCGGTAGCCATCGCCAGATTGGCAATACCGATAACCATGGTCGAACCCTGGCTGTGCTCAGTCACGCCCAAGCCATAATAAATAGCCGCATTGCCGGCCGTGGCATAAAGTCTTGCCGCCGCTCTGAGGTCAGCAGCGGCGATACCTGTTATGGATTCTGTCGCTTCCGGCGAATTGTGCTCCTGGGCGATAAATGTTTCCCATTTTGCAAATGATGCAACATCGCAGCGCTCATTCACAAAGGCTTCGTCGATCAGCTTTTCTGTTACGATGACATGAGCCAGGGCATTGATCAAGGCCACATTAGAGCCGGGGCGTAATTTCAAATGATAATCGGCATGGACATGGGGTGAGTTCCTGACCAGATCAATCTCGCGTGGATCAGCAACAATAAGTTTTGCGCCCTCACGCAAGCGTTTTTTCATTTGTGAAGCGAATACCGGGTGTCCATCCGTTGGATTGGCGCCAATAATCAGAATGACATCGGCTTTCATGACGGAGTCAAAATCCTGGGTACCCGATGACTCACCAAAGGTTTGTTTGAGTCCATAACCGGTCGGGGAATGGCATACCCGTGCACAGGTATCGACATTATTATTGCCAAAGCCGGCACGAATCAGCTTTTGCATGATATAAACTTCTTCGTTGGTACAGCGGGAAGAGGTAATTCCGCCGATAGAATCCTTACCGTATTTAGCCTGAATGCGTTTTAATTCCGATGCAGCATAATTAATGGCTTCTTCCCAGCTGACTTCCTGCCATGCGTCCTTAATGCTGGCACGGATCATAGGCTTGGTCATACGATCTTTATGCGTAGCATAGCCAAATGCAAAGCGGCCCTTTACACAGGAATGACCGTGATTAGCCTTGCCGTCTTTGTGCGGCACCATACGAATGACTTGTTCGCCCCTCATTTCCGCTCTGAATGAACAGCCGACACCACAATAAGCACAGGTGGTTATAATGGCATGTTCGGGCAGTCCGTGGTCGATCACCGATTTTTCCATTAAAGTTGCCGTTGGGCAGGCCTGTACACAGGCACCACAGGAGACGCATTCGGAGTCCATGAAAGGCTGGTTTTGACTGGGCGATACCTTGGAATCAAAGCCACGACCATCAATGGTCAGGGCATAGGTTCCCTGGGTTTCCTCACAGGCTCTGACACAACGCGAGCAGACAATACATTTGCTGGGATCGAAGCTAAAATAAGGGTTGCTTTCGTCCATGGCCGCATCCAGATGTGTTTCAACCGGATTGTAACGTACTTCGCGTAAACCAACTGCGCCCGCCATATCCTGCAGTTCGCAATCACCGTTTGCCGAACAGGTTAAGCAATCCAGCGGGTGATCAGATATATAGAGCTCCATAACGCCCCGCCGTACATCAGCCAGTTTCTGGTTTTGGGTAACGACTTTCAGACCTTCTGCTACGGGGGTAGTGCAGGAAGCCGGCATTCCGCGGCCGCCTTCAATCTGTACAACGCAAAGCCGGCAGGAACCAAACGGTTCGAGGCTATCGGTGGCGCACAATTTCGGTATGTCAATGCCAATACTAGCCGCCGCCCGCATGATGGAGGTGCCTGCGGGAGCGGTGACCTGAAAGCCATCGATTTCCAGCGTGACTAACTGACTTGCCGGGCTGGCAGGTGTGCCGAAATCTTGTTCTTTATTGATGCTCATATTTGATTCCTCGTGTCATTCTCAGGCTGCGTTGGCAGTGTCATTTATGCCGAAATCTTCCGGAAAATGATTCAAAGCGCTCAGCACTGGGTAGGGAGTCATGCCGCCTAATGCACAAAGCGAACCGTTAAGTAAGGTATTGCAAAGATCGCGCAGCAGGGGAATGTTTTTATCAAGATCGCGACCATTAATGATTTCATCCATGACTTCTGCGCCGCGGGTGGAACCAATGCGACAGGGTGTGCATTTGCCGCAGGATTCAATTGCACAAAATTCCATGCCATAACGCGCCATTTCAGCCATGTCGACAGTGTCATCAAAAGCCACAACGCCGCCATGCCCCAACACTGCCCAGATTTCGGTAAAGGCTTCGTAGTCCAGTGGCGTATCAAACTGTGATTCAGGCAAATAAGCCCCTAGCGGGCCGCCCACTTGTACAGCCTTGATCGGTCGTCCTGAAGCCGAACCGCCACCGAAATCATACAGCAGTTCACGAAGGGTAATGCCAAAGGCCAGCTCAACCAAGCCCGTGTGTTTAATGTTGCCTGCCAATTGAATCGGCAAGGTGCCACGCGAGCGACCCATGCCGAAATCACGATAAAAATCACCGCCTTTATCCAGGATGATCGGCACTGATGCCAGGGAAATGACATTGTTAATGACTGTGGGTTTACCGTACAAGCCGCTAATGGCAGGTAATGGGGGTTTGAAGCGAACCAGTCCGCGTTTACCTTCCAGACTCTCCATTAATGAAGTCTCTTCGCCGCAAATATAGGCGCCCGCACCCAGGCGGACTTCAAGATGAAAGGCTTTGCCACTGCCTTGAATATTATCACCCAGAAAACCTGCCTGATAGGCATTTTCAATTGCGGTATTCAGTATTTTATGGGCGTGCGGGTATTCGACGCGCAAATAGATATAACCCTGTGTTGCTCCAACCGCCAGACCCGAGATAGTCATGCCTTCAATCAGGACAAAGGGGTCGCCTTCCATGACCATACGGTCGGAAAATGTACCGGAATCGCCTTCGTCGGCATTACAGATAATATATTTTTGTTCTGATGGGGTATTGAGCACCGTATTCCATTTGATGCCCGTTGGGAACGCCGCGCCGCCGCGTCCGCGCAAACCCGAGTCAGTGACTGCTTTAACAATATCCTGAGGTGTCAGGTTTAATGCATTGTTCAAGCCGCGAAAGCCATCGTTTTTTATATAATCTTCCAGACTGACTGGATCTGTTTTACCAATACGGGCGAAGGTCAAGCGCTGCTGTTTTTTCAGATATGTCAGTTCTTCTGTCAGACCTAAAAACAGGGGATGTGATCCTCCCTGTATAAATTTGGCATCAAACAGGTTGGAAATATCTTTGATTTGTACCGGACCGTAAGCTACGCGACCATTCTCTGTAGCCACTTCAACCAGCGGCTCCAGCCAAAACAGGCCTCTTGAGCCATTACGAATCAATTCAACTGCAATGCCGCGTTTTTCAGCCTCCTGAACAATTGCAGCGGCAACCCGATTAGCGCCCAATGAAGCGGCACTGGAATCGCATGGAACATAAATAGTGATACTCATGCCATCTCCTCCGTTTCATTGATAACAGCGTCAAAACTGTCTGCTGAAACCCGACCATAAACCTCATCGCCGATTTGCATGGCCGGCGAGCAAGCGCAATTACCCAAACAATAGACGGGTTCCAAGGAAAATTTACCATCCGCTGTGGTTTCATGAAAGTTTATACCCAGCCGGGCTTTCACATGATGTTCCAGTTGCTTGCCGCCCATTGCCTGGCAGGATTCGGCACGGCAAAGATGAATCGTATGTTTGCCGGGTTGGGTATCGCGGAAATAATGGTAAAAACTGATGACGCCATGCACTTCGGCGCGCGAAAGATTCAATGCCTTGGCAATGGCTGGAACGCTTTCTGCAGGGACATAACCCAACGCATTTTGTACGCCATGCAGAATAGGTAAAAGTGCACCGGGTTTATTTTTGAGGGTGGTTATTATTTCCTGTACGGTCGCTTGCGTAGTGCTTGATTCGGTCATGGTTATCTCTCTATGTCGATTCCGTTCGTTAAAACAAAACACACATTCTTTACTGTGTCTTTAAAATGTGGGCTTTAGCATAGCACAAGAAATTTTATGTGT
Source organism: Methylococcaceae bacterium (assembly GCA_024636875.1). Classification (GTDB taxonomy): domain Bacteria; phylum Pseudomonadota; class Gammaproteobacteria; order Methylococcales; family Methylomonadaceae; genus JAGXGJ01. The sequence goes on from JAGXGJ010000170.1 coordinate 8,319, forward strand.
AAAAAAGACATAAAAAGGACACAATAAGTAGGTTTTATTACAAGGTTAAATATTATCACGTTAAAGAACGCAAAAATTATGACCTGATTACGCAAAAGCAAGTTCCCTGTACGCGCGTCACAGGGAAATGGTTGTTCTCTAATAGTTGATTGATATTTGGGTGATGCAGAACAGAGAATCCAGTCTAAAGAACAAAAGTTATGGATCAGCGAATCCTGCTTTGAAACGCTATGCGTGGATTCTTTGCATTCTTATCCATGTCGATCCATTTTTGGTAGTCCCTACAAATCAATGCAGGTTGTAATATTTATCGATTTTTGGCATAGTGCAGCGCCAAACTTTGCAGCACTTATGGCATGAACCAGGCACCAACCAAAATTAATATCGAGTCAAAATTATTTTGCTCCA
>JAGXGJ010000171.1 GCA_024636875.1 Methylococcaceae bacterium
CCACTTCGGCCTATTTCAACGATAATCGCTTGGCTAGCTGCTCGTATTTTCTGTGTTTTGTTGTTTTTTTAGTCATTAACTCATGATACTAGAATACGGCAGTCTAGCTCTAATTTTGTCCCGCTTTAAGTGGATAGCCAATTTAAATATGCTGAGTTATTAGGAACGTTAGTGTAATCACTCACTGTTTTGATAAATTTGACTAATACATTATTCTCGTTCAGTACTCATTAACAGAGGCAAGCGGGTAAAACGGATCGCAGTTGATTGAATAGCACGAAGAACCGTTAAGGAGAAATCCCTGTTTTCTGTTATAGGAGCCAAAGTTGGTAAAGCGACCTTTGTAATACCCTCACCCTCACCCTAACCCTCTCCCAAAGGGAGAGGGGACTTTGTGTCGCTTTACCAACGTCGGACTCTATAACAGGCAGCCCATGCCGATATGACGGTAACTCGAAAATCTGACGAATTGGCTGAAAGTTGTACGCAATCAGGTAGATTTTTACCCCTGCTTTTTAATTTTAAAGTTCGTATCCATACAAACCCCGCTTTTAATTACGCCGGTTATAAAAAGCCCGGTTGCCCATAACTTGTAGTTTTAAATTCGTTAGGATAATCAGCAGCTTAATTGGAATGACGGTAACTTCTCATTAGTTGCAGGTAGGTTATAAATCAATAGCTTACAGAGCGAAAAATTGAAAAACCAAGCCCATTTTCCTAGAAAGTCAGCGTAACTCATTGATTTTTGGTTGGCGGGCAATAAAAAAAACGAATTTTAGGGAATTCCCATATCACTAACTCCTTGAAAAATAAGCTTACCTGTGACTAATGAGAAGTTACGAATGACGGGCTCGTTATAACATGCCGTATAGTGATGGCTTGGCTTTAACTGGATGAATACAGTATACTGATGAATGAAAGAGTCGGCTGGGCAGTCGCTGTTTTATCGTTTAGATAAAATGGAGGAAAGTCCGGGCTCCATTGGGCAGGGTGCCAGGTAACACCTGGGGGGCGTGAGCCTACGGAAAGTGCCGCAGAAAATATACCGCCTGTCACTTATGACAGGTAAGGGTGAAAAGGTGTGGTAAGAGCGCACCGCACAACTGGTAACAGAAGTGGCATGGTAAACCCCACCCGGAGCAAGATCAAATAGAGGAACAGACGCGTGGCCCGCGCGGTTCCTGGGTAGATTGCTTGAGCTGCAGGGTGATTTGCAGCCTAGATGAATGGCTGTCCACGACAGAACCCGGCTTACAGGCTGACTCTTTCTTCATTATTGCTTATGCGCCGCCAAGCTCATTGTAGTTGTTAGATGCATGATTAAGTATTTGAATTGTTTAATTTAAAATACACCATGTGAATAAATCGGTTGTATCCTTCCTCATTATCCTTTCCCGCATTAAAAAAAGCTTGTATTTCTGTAGCTATACACCTCAGTCATTACCTTAACAAGACTAATTAACTTTCTGATAAAGCATAGAATTTATTTTGCTAATTTTTATGTCGTTTTTCCTTTTTTTGAGAATGTTGTAAGTCATTTTTGAATAGGAAAGAGTTTAAATTAAATCAACCTTGACTAAGAGCAGATTGGTATCTATAGTGAGTCCAGGTGGTATTAAAGTGGTGTAAAGTGGTTTTTTTTGGGAGGAATTTTGTTTCGAGGCACTAGTTCGGTCAATTTAGACGATAAAGGGCGTTTTGCAATTCCAACTCGTTATCGAGATGAGCTGCAAGATTGTTGCGAGCGTCAGATGATTGTAACGGTTGCTGTTGATGAGCGATGTGTGGGAGAAAGCGGCTGTTTATGGCTTTATCCATTGCCTGAATGGGAAAAACTTGAGCAGACAATCAGTAAGCTGCCCACCTTAAATAAAATGGCCGGCAAGTTAAGGCGCTTTCTTATTGGTAATGCATCTGAATGTGAAATGGACGGGCATGGCAGATTGCTGCTACCGGATAACCTGAGGAAATTCGCCAATTTGGACAAAAAAATTGTCCTGGTCGGACTGCTTAACAAGTTTGAAATCTGGAATGAAGATGCCTGGAAAGCCAAAGAAAATCAGTGGCTGGATGGTGATGATAATGAAGGTCTCGAAGAGCTGGGTCCATTATCTTTTTAATCCGGGAGATTTGTTGGTGAAACATTTACCCGTAATGTTTGCAGAAGTTTTACAGCAGTTGGCGATAAAAAAGGAGGGCATTTATCTCGACTGTACCTTTGGGCGCGGTGGGCATAGTCAGGGGATTTTAAATCAATTGGGTCAAGGTGGGCGTTTGCTGGCGTTTGACCGTGATTTTGCTGCGATTAATTCTGATTATGGAAAAGCAATGCTTAAGGATCAACGGTTTAAACTGAAGCATAACTGTTTTTCCGAGCTGGAAAGCATCGTTGCAGCAGAAGGGTTGACGGGAAAAGTCGATGGTATTCTGATGGATTTGGGCGTGTCGTCGCCGCAACTGGATAATCCCGAGAGAGGTTTTAGCTTTTTGAGGGACGGGCCACTGGATATGCGCATGGATAGCCAGAAGGGCGCAACGGCGGAACAGTGGCTGGCTGATGTTGATGAAAAAGATTTGGTTAAGGTTTTATTCGACTATGGCGAGGAACGTTTTGCGCGGCGCATTGCCCGCGCAATAATCGAAAAAAGAGCCCAGTCGCCAATTAAAACAACCAGACAATTAGCACAATTGGTTGCAGATGCAGTACCCGTAAGAGAGTTACACAAACATCCTGCAACGCGCACATTTCAAGCAATACGTATTGAAATTAACAGAGAACTGGATGAATTAAAGGCTGTTTTGCAGCAGTCCGCCCGTATTTTGAAGCCGGGAGGTCGATTGGTAGTGATCTCTTTTCATTCCCTGGAGGACAGGATAGTAAAACGCTTTATCAGAGAAGAGTCCGGCGCCAGGTATAACCCGGGTAAGTTGCCGATTAAAGAAGTTGATATAGCCAAGGGCGTTTTAAAGAAAATAGGCAAAGCATTGAAAGCTGGCAAGCAGGAAATTGCCGAAAATCCCAGAGCCAGAAGTGCTGTTATGCGCGTCGTTGAGAGAGTTTAAGTGATAACAAATCGGCTTTTGAGTGCGGCTGGAATAGCCCTTTTAATATCGGCTCTGGCGGTGATTTATAGCAAATACTACTCACGCTTGATTTTTCTTGAGATCCAAAAGCAGGAAAGAGCATTGGATCAATATGAAGTCGAGTGGGGACAAATGCAATTGGAACAAATGATGCTGGTGGAACAGAACCGTGTTGAATTGGTCGCTCGGGAGAAACTGAAGCTGGTTATGCCGTTACGCAAAAAAATTATTTATATAAAGCCGTAAATGTTAGATTTTCGAGGCAAAGGCAAAAAAAATAAACCGGAATACGATTTTTCGGGGAGAAGAAGGTTCCTGATTCTTTTTATGATGGCTTGTATGCTGGTTTTGGCAGGTCGTGCTGTCCAATTGCAAGTCCTGAATAAACGGTTTCTTAAAGCTCAGGGCGATATGAGACAAGTAGATGAGGTATCTGTTTCGGCCTACAGGGGGATGATCAAGGATAGGAATGGTTCACCGTTAGCTGTGAGCACACCTGTCGCGTCTATTGCAATCAATCCCAGAGAACTTAAAACCTATGACGAGAATCATCTCAAGCAAATGGAAAAGGAATTCAGGCGTATGCACAATATAGAAAAGCTGACTGAGACTGACAAGGTGCAGGTAATGAATGACTTCCACCAGGAAAGGGCTCTGAAAATCAGGAAAATGGAAAAGTTGCTTAATTTACCAGCAAACAAAATCGCCGCATTGCTTAATGAAGAGCCTCTCAGATCTTTTGCCTATATCGCCAGAAGGGTAAATCCGGGACTGGGCGATCAGATAAAAGAATTAAAACTGGCGGGCATCTATATTGAGCGCGAATTCAAGCGTTTTTACCCAACAGGCGGCGTTTCGGCGCATATAGTTGGTTTTACCAATGCAGATGATGCCGGGCAGGCGGGGATGGAGTCAGGTTATGAAAAACTGTTAAAAGGAATTCCGGGCCGCAAACGTGTCCTCAGGGACGGGCGGCGTCGAATTATTGATGATATAGAAAATATAAAGGCCCCTGTTTCTGGAAAGAATCTTGAGCTAAGTATTGATCAGCGCATTCAATATCTGGCCTACCGGGAATTGCAGTTGGCGGTCAGTGCTAACAAGGCCAAATCAGGGGCCTTAGTGGTACTGGATGCAAAAAACGGGGAAATCCTGGCGGCAGTTAACCAGCCATCTTTTAATCCGAATTCCAGAAGCAATTTGAAAGAAAGTTTGTACAGGAACAGGGCGCTTGCCGATGTGTTTGAACCGGGATCAACGGTTAAACCCTTTGTTGTTGCAGCAGCTTTAGAGGGTGGTTATATAAGGCCTAACGCCACTTTTGCCACGCATGGAATTTATCGAATCGGACGCAATACGGTTAAGGATGTTCATAATTACGGCACACTGGATTTAACACATGTAATAAAAAAATCCAGTAATGTCGCTGTTAGTATGATGGCCTTGAAAATGCCGCCGAAATATTTTTGGGGAGTTTATCACCGGCTTGGTTTTGGAACGTCTGCGGCTTCCGGTTTTCCAGGTGAAGCAAACGGTTCTTTGCTGGATTATAAAAGTTGGCACGATTTCGATCGGGCGATTTTGTCATTCGGCTATGGCTTGAATTGTTCGGCGTTGCAACTGGCGAGAGCCTACACGGCTTTGGCAGATGACGGTATTTTGCATTCAGTGAGCTTGTTGAAACGTGAAGAGGATGATGATGCAGCTCGGGTATTTTCAGCTAAAACGGCCAAGCGTGTCCGGAAGATGATGGAAACTGTGCTTATGAAAGATGGCACCGCTTATGAAGCCAGAGTCGACGGCTACAGTGCCGCAGGTAAAACCGGGACTGTAAAAAAAGTCGGTTCCAGAGGTTATACCGAAAACAGTTATTTTGCTGTTTTTGCCGGACTGGCGCCGGCTAGTGATCCGCGCTTGATCATTGTCGTCATGATTGATGAACCTTCTGCAGGTAAGTATTACGGGGGACTGGTTTCAGCTCCGGTATTTTCCAAGGTGATGGCGGGAGCCTTGAGAGTTCTTGAAGTTGCTCCTGATCAGGAAGAAACGATGCCGCTATTGTTAACTCAGAAAAATCCATAACATTGCTTATGAGACTGAGAGTTTTATTGGAAGGATTTGTATCATTTCCAAACTCCAGCCTCGGCATGGCAGAGGATATGCTAATCACGGGTCTGGCCTTGGATAGCCGGGAAGTTATTGAGGGAAATGTTTTTATTGCCTTGGCGGGTGCCAGACAGCATGGCTTGACCCATGTTGAACAGGCCATTAACAGGGGTGCTTGTGCTGTTGTCTTTGACCCATCCGGGGACGGCAGGTATTTGGCGGGGCGGGTTGCAAATGCACCGGTTGTTGCGGTTGACGGACTGGGGTTGAAGCTGGGTGAGATAGCCGCCCGTTTTTACGGCAATGCTTCCGGTTTTATGGATGTTATCGGAATTACGGGGACTAATGGCAAAACCTCCTGCAGTCAGTTTTTGAGTCAGTTACTGGATGACTGTGGGATTATCGGTACGCTCGGTTGGGGCGAGTGGGACAAACTAAAAAAAACGCTTAATACCACCCCTGATGCCCTGGAAACACAAAAGATACTGGCTGAATTACGGAAAGATCAAAAAAAAGTAGTCGCGATGGAAGTTTCATCGCATGGTCTGGAGCAGGGGCGAGTGAATGGCGTTAATTTTAAAGGCGCTGTGTTCACCAATATCAGCCGCGATCATTTGGATTATCACGGCACTATGGAGGCCTACCTGCAGGCTAAATTGGCGTTATTGAACAAGCCCGGTCTGACCTTTGTGGTAGTGAATCTGGATGATTCCTATAACCAGCAGATTATTGCTGCAGCACCGGAAGCAGTTGCTGTGTGGGGCATCAGCGTTCAGGGAAAAACGTTGGTTTCATGCGAATGCGTCAGCGCAGCTAATGTACTGCATAAAGTAGACGGGATGGAATTTGATGTGCACTGGCGGGGAGCTAGTCAGCGGGTAAAAGTACCGCTTTATGGTGATTTTAATGCCGAGAATGTTTTAACGGTTTTGGCGGTCATGCTTGCTATGGGTATTTCAATAACCAAGGCAGCTCAGAAATTTGCATACTTAAAGCCGGTTATGGGCCGTATGGAGCGTTTTGGCGGCGGTGTCCAGCCACTGATTTTTGTAGATTATGCCCATACACCCGATGCCCTGAATAAGGTTTTATCCAGTGCGAGGAAACATTGTCAACAGGCGTTATGGCTGGTTTTTGGTTGTGGTGGCAACAGGGACAAGGGCAAGCGTCCACAAATGGGACGTATTGCGGAGCAGGGAGCAGATTTTGTGATTATTACCACTGATAATCCGCGTTTTGAAAATGAACTTGAGATTGTGAATGACATTTTGGCTGGTTGCAGTTCGATTGGACGCAATTCAGGTAAGGTTGAAGTGATTCAAGATAGAGAGCAGGCGATACAAAACGTAATAGCCAGAGCCGGTGTAAATGATTGTATTGTAATTGCGGGCAAGGGACATGAAGATTATCAGGAAATCAAGGGCCAGCGACAGTCATTCAGCGATAGCCGGATTGTGCTTGAAGCATTAAAAAAAGAGTGGGTTGATCATGAAAATGCTGTTGAGTGATTGTGCCGAGCGTGTACAGGGAAGGCTTGTCGGGAAAGACCTTGCAATCAACTCGGTCAGCATAGATACACGTGGAATAAAGCCCGGACAGCTATATGTTGCAATCAAGGGACACAACTTTGATGGTAATGAATTTATAACGCAGGCTGAACAGGCAGGAGCTGTTGCAGCCATTGTTCACAAAGGCGTTGTGGCAACCATACCGCATATTGTTGTTGATGATACGCGTCTTGCATTGGCTGAACTGGCAGGCGCCTGGCGGAAAATGTCAAGCGTTTCCGTTGTCGGCATTACCGGCAGTAACGGCAAAACGACAGTTAAGGAAATGGTTGCGGCGATACTGGGCGCCTCTGATTCAAAGCAAAACAATGTGTTATTTACGCAGGGTAATTTGAATAATGACATTGGCGTGCCTTTAACACTGTTGTGCCTGAATGAACAACACCGGTATGCAGTGATTGAAATGGGCGCCAACCATCCGGGAGAAATTGCCTATACGAGTAAATATGCGCAGCCTGATGTGGTCGTGCTTACTAATGCGGGGGCTGCGCATATTGAAGGTTTTGGCAGTCTTGACGGTGTTGCCAAAGCGAAAGGGGAGATCATCCAGATGCTTAAAATGGATGGAGTTGCCGTAATTAATCAGGATGATAAATATTTTGAATACTGGAAAACCATAGCAGGGAGCAGACGAACCCTGAGTTTTGGTTTGAGTGAAAATGCAGATGTGACTGCTAAAGGCATCGAGACAGAAATTCGTGATAACGCCTTTGCCACGACGTTTAAATTGGTCACCGCGCAAGATTCTGTTGAAAGCGTGCTAAGACTGGCAGGACGGCATAATGTTGTTAATGCCCTGGCGGCAGCAGCGGCATGTTTGGCCTTGGGTATAAGTCTGCAACAGATTAAAAAAGGATTGGAAAGCGTACAACCTGTGACAGGACGTTTACAACCCCTGCCAGGTCGATTGGGGAATGTCATTATTGACGATACTTATAACGCTAATGCCGCCTCACTGAAAGCAGGGCTTGATGTGCTGCTTGCCTGCGCAGGCCAACCGTGGCTGGTTATGGGCGCTTTTGGTGAACTGGGGCCGGAAAGCCCGAAAATGCACGAAGAGATAGGCGGACTCATTAAAGCCAGTGGCGTTACAAGATTGTTAGCGGTTGGTTCCGATGCACGAAACACTGTACGGGCCTTTGGCGCTGGAGCGACTTTTTTTGCTACACAGCAGGATTTGATTGATGCGCTGGAACACGAGTTGAAAGGCGATGAAACAATTTTGATCAAAGGGTCAAGAGCGCAACGCATGGAGAATATAGTGGCGGCTCTGGTTGATAATTTCAGGAATTAGGAAATGTTACTTTACTTGGCAGATTATTTGATGACCTTTGATAGCGGTTTCAGGGTGTTTCATTACCTGACCTTTCGCGCCATTCTCGGCGCGTTGACCTCCTTGATGATCGCTTTGATTATCGGGCCGGTCATGATCAGAAAATTAAGCCGTCAAAAGATCGGGCAAAGTATTCGTGAATTAGGTCCTCAATCGCATTACGAAAAAGCGGGAACCCCTACGATGGGAGGGGCTTTAATACTGGTTGCAATTGCCTTAAGTACTTTGCTATGGGCCGATCTGGGGAATAGATATATATGGGTTATTTTGCTGGTAACCATGAGTTACGGCATTGTTGGTTTTGTTGACGACTACAGAAAAATCATCAAGAACAACAGCGATGGATTGTCCGCCAAAGCCAAATATTTCTGGCAGTCTCTAATCGGTTTGACGGCCGCTGTTTTTTTATACAAAACAGCAATTTTGCCGGCAGAAACACAATTCATTGTGCCGTTTTTTAAAGATTTCAGGCTGGATATGGGGTGGATGTATGTGGTGCTGACCTATTTTGTCATTGTTGGAACCAGCAATGCGGTCAATTTGACCGATGGTCTGGATGGGTTGGCCATTATGCCGACAGTGATGGTCGCATCGGGCCTTGGTATTTTTGCTTATCTGTCAGGGCATGTGACTTTTTCAGACTATCTGGCTATTCCATACCTGCCTAATTCAGGGGAACTCATTGTCTTTTGTTCCGCTTTGGTGGGCGCCGGATTGGGTTTTTTATGGTTTAACACTTATCCCGCGATGGTGTTTATGGGTGATGTCGGCGCATTGGCGTTGGGGGCGGCTTTAGGTGTATTGGCAGTGCTGGTCAGACAAGAACTCGTGCTGATGATCATGGGAGGTGTTTTTGTAATGGAGACGGTATCTGTGATCATTCAGGTTGTCTCTTTCAAAATGACCGGGAAACGCGTTTTTCGTATGGCGCCGATACATCATCATTTTGAATTGAAAGGCTGGCCGGAACCACGAGTTATTGTACGTTTCTGGATTATAACCGTTATTCTGGTATTAATCGGATTGGCGACCTTGAAATTGAGATGAAAAGTAAAAATGGTGTATTGGTAAATCCGGCTGGGACAAATTGTTGTGAGATACGAAATGGATAAGGCAGCGATTATACTCTTGTTAAAGAAGAACTTTGCACTGGATCTGGACATTTCCAAGGTTCTTGTCGTGGGCCTTGGTAACACGGGGATTTCGGTTGCGCGTTATTTACAAAATCTGGGTATTAATTTTGCCATTACCGATAGTCGCGATAAACCGCCGTCGATTGAAGTGTTTTTGCAGGAAATGCCAGATGTCCCTGTCTTTACAGGCGGTTTTGATGAAGCCGCCTTTAAAGTTGCAACACATCTTGTGGTAAGTCCAGGCGTATCGCTTAATGAAAAATCGATCATCAGAGCCATTACCAATGGCGCGAAGGTAGTCAGCGATTTTGATTTGTTTGCCTGCTCCGTTGACGTGCCGATTGTTGCCATTACCGGATCCAATGGTAAAAGCACGGTGACAACCATGCTGGGTGAAATGGCGAAAGCCGCTGGTAAAAAAGTGGTTGTTGGCGGCAACCTCGGTACACCGGCATTGGATTTGCTGGCGCAGACGGCAGAATTATATGTATTGGAGCTTTCAAGTTTTCAGCTGGAAAGAACCTCTGTTCTGAATGCCGCCGCCGCAACTGTGCTTAACGTAAGCGCTGATCATCTGGACAGACATGCGGACTTAGCCGAATACGCACGGGAAAAACAAAACGTTTTTAGCGGTAATGGTGTCATGGTCATTAATGCCGATGACCCTGTCGTTAACGCGATGCGGCAATCCGACAGACGCATATTGACATTTTCAATTAAAAAGGACGCTGATTTTTTTATTGCACGCATGGGCGATGCGGAATATCTGATGCACAACGAGCAGCGATTGATGCCCTTGGCTGAATTGCCGCTTGAGGGAAAACATAATGCAGCCAACGCACTGGCTGCATTAGCCTTAGGCGTATCTATAGGATTGGATGAACAAGCCATGTGTAATGCTCTTAGAGCATTTAAAGGGTTGGATCACCGCATGCAGCGTGTCGCGGAAATACGCGGTGTTACCTGGGTCAACGACTCGAAGGCAACCAATATTGGTGCTTGTGTTGCAGCTTTGCAAGGTTATGAGCGCAAAGTGATTCTTATTGCCGGCGGCGATGCCAAGGGAGCGGATATGAGCGAATTGGCACCCGCCATTAAAGAAAAAGCAAAAACTGTGGTGCTAATGGGTAAGGATGCACGGTTGATAGGGCAGGCACTGAATGGCAGTGTCCCTGTCTATTCTGCCGATAATATGGTGGAAGCTGTACAAATTTCTGCCCGTCTCGCTCAGACTGGTGACAATGTATTATTGTCTCCAGCCTGTGCCAGTCTTGATCAATATAAAAATTATCAGGATAGAGGCGAGCAATTTACCAAAGCTGTATTGGGACTGCTACCGTGAGCAGGCAAATGAAAGTCTCACGGCTTGGCCGGTTTCATTTTGATCCGCTGTTAGTCTTCGTGTGTACAACTTTACTGTTTATTGGCTATGTCATGGTAGCTTCGTCATCATTGCATTTGGGCGTAAAAATGACAGACAACAGTCTCTATTATCCAGTCAGGCAATTGATACATATAGGTTCGGGGCTGTTTTTAGGCGCTTGTGTCGCAGTGACTCCAATGCGCTCCTGGGAAAAAGCGGGCCCGTGGCTGTTTATAGCGGGATTATTGCTGCTGGTTATTGTATTGGTGCCAGGCATTGGGGTAATGGTTAACGGCAGTAGACGCTGGTTATCTTTAGGCGGCTTGAGAATACAGGTATCAGAAGTGGTCAAGTATTTTGCTGTTATTTACATGGCAGGCTATGTGACCCGGCACCAGAAATCGATACGGGAATCAGCTTTCGGTTTGATTAAGCCCTTGATATTGTTTTCGGTGGCCAGTCTGCTATTACTGATGGAGCCTGACTTCGGTTCAGCGGTGGTGATTTTAATTATCGCTATGGGCATTATGTTTTTAGCGGGCGCCCGGCTATCCCAATTCATCATGTTGTTGTCATTAGTGGCAGTACTGGCAATGTTACTGGTGTATTTTGAACCCTATCGCATGAAGCGCGTAACCAGTTTTATAAATCCATGGGCGGATGCTAAGGATACGGGATATCAACTGGTTCATGCACTTATTTCATTCGGGCGTGGGGAATGGTCAGGCGTGGGCCTGGGTAGCGGCATACAAAAATTATTTTATTTGCCTGAAGCACACACCGATTTTCTATTTTCAGTGATAGCTGAAGAATTAGGCTTGCTGGGCGTATTTACGGTAATTGGTTTATTTTCGTTGTTGATATGGCGTACCTTTCAGATAGCGGTGGCAGCAGAAAAGGCAGGGGAAAAGTTTTCAGCTTTTATTGCCTATGGTCTGGCAATTTGGTTCGGCTTTCAGTCATTCGTCAACATGGGTGTAAATATGGGTATTTTGCCAACCAAAGGACTAACTTTACCGTTAATGAGTTATGGCGGCGGCAGTATGATAATTATGTGCTGCGCGCTTGCTCTGTTATTCCGTGTGCACAGCGAAGTTGCCGAGTTAAATGCCAATACCATGCCTGCGCAGCGCGCGGCATTAAGGAGTCGGCATGCCTAGGAGCATAGTCATTATGGCTGGAGGAACCGGTGGGCATGTGTTTCCGGCGCTTGCTGTTGCAGATTTATTACTGGAAATGGGTTGGCAGGTTAGCTGGTTAGGTACACAGAAGGGTTTGGAAAGCCGGGTGGTCCCGAAGAACGGAATTGAGATTGACTGGTTGTCCGTTGCAGGTGTTCGGGGCAAAGGCTTGATTTCGAAAATAACGGCAGTAGCCGGGTTGTTCAAGGCCTGTCTTCAGGCATTTACCATATTGCGCCGGCGCAAGCCTGATCTGGTGCTGGGGATGGGCGGATTTGTCGCAGGCCCCGGGGGCTTGATGGCAAAACTGTTAGGCATTCCCTTGATAATCCATGAACAAAACCGTATTCCAGGCACAACTAACCGTTTGCTGGCGCACATGGCCAATCAGGTGCTGGAAGCATTTCCCGGCAGTTTTAACAAAAAATACAAGGCGAAATGCACCGGGAATCCGTTAAGAAAACAATTTTTAACGGCGCTCGAAGGCAACAGCAGGCACACAGGTCAAAGTGCCAGAATATTAGTCTTTGGCGGCAGTCAAGGTGCGCAGATATTGAATGAAGTAGTTCCTGAGGCAATTGCAGATTTAAATGATGTGCAGATAAAACATCAAGCCGGCGCGGCCATGTGCGAGCAGGTAAAGAGCCGCTACCAGGCATTGGGTGTTGACGCAGAGGTTCATGCTTTTATTGACGATATGGTATCGGCCTATCAGTGGGCCGATATGGTGATTTGCAGGTCAGGCGCTATGACCGTGAGTGAGGTTGCGGCAATGGCTGTACCGGCAATTTTTATACCATTACCGGGCGCCATTGATGATCATCAAACGGCTAACGCCCATTATTTAACCGATGCAGGAGCAGGACAAATCCTGATGCAGAAGAATTTGAATGCAAAATCGCTGGCAGAATGCATAACACAGGTACTCAGGCAACTGGATAGGATGAGTAAAGCGGCAAAAAAATGTGCACGACTGGATGCAACCGAAGTTGTAGCTGGTTATTGCTTAACGGAGGCTGGATTATGAGCTTTCCAAACAGTCAGATGCCGGCACAAAGATTGGGCACGATAGACCGTATACATTTTGTCGGTATAGGCGGAACCGGCATGAGCGGTATTGCAGAAGTTTTATTGAATCTGGGCTATCAAATCTCGGGTTCGGATATAAAAGCAAGTCCGGTGACGGACAGACTGGCCGGGTTGGGCGTGACCATTACCATCGGACATAAGCGGGAAAATATCATGCAAGTCGATGTGGTGGTGGCTTCCAGTGCTATTGACCGCAGCAATGAAGAAATTGATGAGGCCTATCTTAATAGAATTCCGGTCATTCCCCGTGCAGAAATGCTGGCCGAATTGATGCGCTTCAGATTTGGCATCGCTGTTGCCGGGACTCATGGCAAAACCACAACTACCAGTTTGATAGCCAGTATGCTGGCCGAAGGCGGACTTGATCCTACTTTTGTTATTGGTGGCCGGTTAAATAGCGCCGGAAGCAATGCCAAATTGGGTTTGGGCCATTATCTGGTTGCCGAGGCTGATGAAAGTGATGCCTCGTTTTTGTATTTGCAGCCGATGATGGCAGTGGTCACCAATATCGATCAAGACCACATGGCAACTTATGAAAACAGTTATCAACGTTTAAAAGACACTTTCATAGAGTTTTTGCATCACTTGCCTTTTTATGGACTGGCAGTAATGTGTCTGGATGATGAAGGCGTCAGGGAAGTCTTAACGCATATATCCAAGCCGGTAACCACTTATGGCGTCGATGAAGACGCTGATATTCGTGCGGTGGATATTAAACAGGCAGGCATGCGCACTTCCTTCAGGGTGCTTAGAAGAGGTGATTATCCACCGCTGCAAGTAACTTTAAATATGCCGGGTTGGCACAACATGCTCAATGCGCTGGCGGCCATTAGCGTCGCAACCAGGCTGGCTGTTGATGATGATGCGATTATAAAAAGCCTGGGCGCTTTTAAAGGTGTGGGCCGGCGGTTTCAGCTTAATGGCGATATCGCAGTAGAGGGCGGCAAAATAACCCTGGTAGATGATTATGGTCATCATCCGCGGGAGCTTGCCGCTACGCTGGAAGCTTTGCATCAGGCCTGGCCGGACAGGCGCTCGGTCATTGTTTTTCAACCGCACCGATATACGCGTACCCGGGATTTATTTGAAGATTTCGTACAGGTGCTTTCCACTGTGGATGTACTGATTCTTATGGATGTCTATCCAGCCGGAGAAACGATGATTGCAGGAGCGGACGGAAGAGCTTTAAGCCGGGCGATTCGTATGCGCGGGCAGGTTGATCCGGTATTTGTCGAAGATTGGCAAGAGTTGCCGCAAATACTGGCGGGTATAGTAAAAGCGGGAGATGTAATCCTGACGATGGGTGCGGGTAATGTCGGGCATATTGCCTCACAGCTGCCGCAACTGCTGGCTGAAACATTGAATTGCGGAAGAGATGCAATAACTTGCATTTCCGGGACATGAAAGGGCGCTTGTTAATCAATGAGAAGCTGGCCAAATATACCAGCTGGCGTGTAGGCGGCCCTGCTGACAGGCTCTATATCCCGTTTGACCGGCAGGACCTGTGTGAATTTATAGGAACGTTGCCTGATTCTGAGCCGGTGTTTTGGATGGGCCTGGGTAGTAATTTATTGGTGAGGGATGGCGGCATACGCGGAACAGTCATTAATACCAGGGGGCATCTGAAAGAGATGAGACTGGCAGCGGATGGCTCGGTTTATGTGGAAGCTGGCGTACCTTGTGCGCATGTGGCACGTTTTTGCGGCGAACAAGGCTTAACCGGTGCGGAGTTTTTGGCAGGCATACCCGGAACCATGGGCGGCGCCTTGAAAATGAATGCAGGCGCTTTTGGCGGAGAAACCTGGCGTATTGTTAAGCAGGTAGAAACGATAGATATTTCGGGCAAAGTGACTGTGCGGCAGCCTCAGGATTTTAACGTGAGTTACCGGTCAGTTAAAGGTGTTAGGAATGAATGGTTTTTGGCGGCGAATTTGACGCTGCAGACAGGCGATGGGGCCGCGAGTCTGCAGAAAATAAAAGATTTGTTGGAAAAAAGGGCAAAAACACAACCGACTAGCCAGCCCAGTTGTGGATCGGTATTTAAAAACCCGGAAGGCGATTTTGCAGCAAGATTGATAGAACAAACAGGTTTGAAAGGTTATGCGATCGGCGGTGCCTGCGTATCGGAAAAACATGCCAATTTTATTGTGAATACGGGCAGTGCCACCGCAGCCGATATCGAAGACTTAATTCACACTATTCAAAATAAAGTAAAGGAGCAACAAGGCGTGGAATTGCAGACCGAGGTTTGTATGGTAGGGTCAGAGGACAGAGGTCAGAGGACAGAGGACGGAAGACGGAAGACAGAAAGTGGAGAACATCCATCCTTCGTGCACCGTCCTCTGTCCTCTGCGGCCCGATTTGGGCGGGTTGCTGTGTTGATGGGTGGATCGGCAGCTGAAAGAGCGGTTTCGCTAAGAAGCGGCGCAGCCGTTTATGAAGCTTTAAAGCGTAAAGGTGTGGATGCTGTTGCGATTGATGTGACAGGCAGCCCTATCGAGGCTGTAGCCGGAATAAAAGTTGATCGGGTATTTAATATTATTCACGGGCGCGGCGGTGAAGACGGTGTGCTTCAGGGCGTACTGGAAGTGCTGGATATCCCCTATACCGGCAGCGGGGTCATGGCGTCTGCCTTAACGATGGATAAGCTGAGAACCAAACTGTGTTGGCAGGGCTATGGTCTGATTACACCGAAATGGTGTTTATTGGAGGATGAAAATGACCTGGATGGCTGTATCGAAAAACTGGGATTCCCGGTTATTGTCAAGCCCGCGCAGGAGGGTTCAAGTATAGGCATGAGCAAGGCGGATAACAGGGATGAGTTGCTGCAAGCATTGCAACTGGCGTTAAAGTATTCCTGCGATGTTTATGCAGAGGCTTGGGTGGCGGGTAGGGAATATACAGTCGCGCTATTAAACGATGAGGCCTTACCGGCTATTCGCCTGGAAACGCCCAATGCTTTTTATGATTACGAAGCTAAATACAATGCGACGACGACCCAATATCACTGTCCTTGCGGCTTAAATCCGGACCAGGAACTGTTTCTAAGAAATCTGGCGGTAACAGCCGGTAAAGTAGTAGGTGTAAAGGGTTGGGCAAGAGTCGACGTGTTTATCGATGACTCCGGGCAGTATCAGTTGATCGAGATAAATACCGTGCCTGGCATGACCGATCATAGCCTGGTGCCGATGGCGGCTAGACAGGCGGGTCTGACTTTTGATGAACTGGTTTGGCGAGTGCTGGAAACCAGTCTAGGGTAATGAGCAATGCAGGCATAATAAAAAAATGGATGACCGGATTATTCTTAGTTGGCCTGGTCGTCTATGGAATGGTAATGATAGTACACATAAGACACCTGTCTATTAAAAACATATCTTTACCGATTAAATATGTAAGAACCGAAGGTGAATTTCAATACCTTGGCAAGAATGAGATAAAGACGGCTTTACAGCCCCTGGTGACAACCGGTTTTTTTGATGTGAATATGCAGGCGATACATTCAGTTGTGTCTACGCTACCGTGGGTAGAGACAGTGACTGTTAAACGAATATGGCCGGATGCGATTGATATAAAAATACATGAGAAAAAACCCTATGCGCGTTGGGGGCAAAATAGCCTGATTACGGAACGGGGCGTGGTATTTACACCAAAGAATATGGATCAGTTTCAGGGCTTGACTTTAATTACCGGGCCTGAACATCAACAAAAAAAAGTGCTGGAAATAACGAAAGGCATCAAAACAGCCCTGGCAGACCGGTCTTTGAAAATGGCGGAGTTTAGTGTTAATGATCGTTGGTCATGGAAAATCAAGTTGGAAAATGGACTGGAAATATTATTGGGGCGCAATGAACAATTAAAAAAATTACAGCGTTTTTTGAAAACGCTAACGGTATTAGGACAAGAGCAGGTTGATGCAATGGCCATAGTAGATTTGAGATATCCCAATGGCTATGCGGTTTCATGGAAGTCTGGAACCGACTGTTGTGATTGGCAGGCCATTGCAAACCCCAATAATGAAAAACACGCACACTAAAGGCGATACAGAGTAAATAAAATGGCTAAAAAAACAGAGCGTAATTTAATAGTCGGGCTGGATATTGGTACGTCGAAAGTTGCTGCTATTGTTGGTGAACTCACCAGTGACAACAATATAGAAGTAATAGGTATAGGCACTACACCCTCGCGCGGCCTTAAAAAGGGTGTTGTAGTCAATTTGGAATCGACCGTTCAATCCATACAACGGGCTATTGAAGAGGCTGAATTAATGGCGGGATGTCAAATCAAGTCGGTTTTTGCGGGTATTGCAGGTAGTCATATCAGAAGCCTTAATTCACACGGCATTGTCGCAATCAAGGATAAAGAAGTGACACAGTATGATATTGACAGGGTTATTGATTCTGCCCGTGCAGTGGCAATTCCTGCCGACCAGAAAATTTTACATATTTTGCCGCAGGAATTTGTTATTGATCTCCAGGATGGCATCAAGGAACCCATAGGGATGTCGGGTATTCGCCTGGAAGCCAAGGTACATATGGTCACTGGCAGCGTTAGCGCATCCCAGAACATTATCAAGTGTATCCGCCGCTGCGGTCTGGAAGTTGAAGATATAGTGCTGGAGCAATTGGCATCGTGTAATTCTGTGCTCACAGAAGATGAAAAGGAATTAGGCGTCTGTTTGATCGATATAGGCGGCGGAACAACGGATATTGCCATTTTCGTTGAGGGGGCGATCAAACATACGGCGGTTATACCGATAGCCGGTGATCAGGTGACTAATGATATCGCTGTGGCTTTACGCACACCCACGATAAATGCCGAAGATATCAAACGAAAATATGCCTGTGCGTTAACGCAATTGGCCAATATTGAGGGCATTATTGAGGTGCCTAGTATTGGAGACAGAGCGCCGCGTAAAATTTCTACGCAAAATTTAGCCGAGATTATAGAACCTCGCTATGAGGAATTGATGCTGCTGGTGCAGTCTGAACTCAGACGCAGCAGCTTTGAAGAGTTAATCGCAGCCGGGGTCGTTTTGACAGGGGGTAGCTCAAACGTAATGGGATTAATTGAACTGGCAGAGGAAATTTTTCACATGCCGGTACGAATGGGAGGACCACAAAATGTTACAGGGTTAACTGAGGTGGTCAAAAATCCGATTTACTCTACAGGAGTCGGATTGTTAATGTATGGAAAAGATCATCAGCTTTTAGGCAGAAGCCTCGATGCTGATGGTTTAGGGTGGTTTTCAAAAATGAAAAACTGGTTTCAAGGTAATTTTTAATATAAAAATATTGTCTAAAAAAAGGTGCAGCGAAAATGAAATATGAATTAGTTGATACGTATAGTGAGTCTGCCGTCATTAAAGTCATTGGTGTTGGCGGGGGTGGTGGCAATGCCGTTAATCATATGGTTGGTTGCCATATTGAAGGAGTTGAGTTTATCTGCGCAAATACCGATGCGCAGGCATTAAGAAAATTAACGGTCGATACGATAATCCAGTTAGGCGTCGAATTAACCAAAGGCTTGGGCGCTGGCACAAACCCCGAAATTGGCAAACATGCCGCTGAAGAAAACAAGGAACGCATTAAAGAAGTTTTACAGGGTGCTGACATGGTTTTCCTGACTGCCGGAATGGGCGGCGGAACAGGTACGGGAGCAATTCCTGTTATTGCGCAAATTGCAAGAGAAATGGGTATCTTGACTGTCGCCGTCGTGACTAAACCTTTTCAGTTTGAAGGTAAAAAGAAGCAGTCCGTTGCCGAGCAGGGCATTATAGAGCTTGAAAAATATGTTGATTCATTGATCACGATTCCCAATCAGAAATTATTGCCGGTATTGGGTAGCAACGTCTCTTTGATGAATGCTTTTAAAGCGGCTAATGATGTTCTGCTGGATGCGGTGCAGGGGATTACCGAGCTTATTGTGCATCCGGGCATGATTAACGTCGATTTTGCCGATGTCAGAACCGTTATGACCAATATGGGCGCTGCCATTATGGGCATGGGTTCGGCGTCAGGTGAACATCGCGCCCGTGAAGCAGCAGAAAAAGCAATTTCCTGTCCATTGCTGGAAGACATCAACCTGCAGGGCGCACGTGGTATTCTTGTCAATATTTCCGCTGCTGATATGGGCGTTGCCGAGTTTGATGAAGTTGGTAATATTGTCCATGAATTTGCCTCGGACGATGCTATTATCAAAATCGGTATGGCTATTGATCCGAGCCTGGATGATGTCATTAAAGTGACCGTCGTGGCTACCGGAATGGGATTGCCGCCATTGCCGGTTAAATCGCCGATTAAAATGATGCCAAAACCGACTATAAGCAACACCAATTATGGTGAACTGGACAAGCCGACAGTCCTGCGTCAGGGTGGTCAGAAGGAAAACCGGGAAACCCGTTTTGGCGCTCAAGCCAAAAAAGATATGGATTTGGATTATCTGGATATCCCGGCTTTTTTAAGACGGCAGGCTGACTAGTGCAGGATCGTGTTGTATTTATGACCAGGCTATTAATGATATTCAAAAATATCAATAGATTACAAAAATATCACGATGAATAATGAACGCGGTGATGCGCTAGAAGTCTTTAAAATAACATCCTTTGCCATTCGTTTCCTATAGGGTGGCGCCTGCCTAGTGGGGGGATTTGCCGATGACGGATATGTCCCGGATTCTGGCTTGTATCAGGCTAAAGACAGGTAAGGACGGGGTTATGCTGCGTATATTATAGGCGGTATAACCTTGTCTGCCAGGATAGTTAAGACAGAAAATATTTTACCACAACTAAAAAACCTGTAAGAAAGCGGCTAAGTCAATAAATTCCGATATTGATTATGGTGCCAAGATTAATTGTGGCAAAAAAAGCCATATTTGCTTATAATGTACTGTTAAATCATGATCTTTCAGTAATCTTATCAGTATAACTAAAGCTGCTCAATGGCAGCCTGTTTGCACAGATCTGAGCCAATCAAACCTAATAATTATGGAACAACACACTCTTACGCTGGGAATCCCTGACTTCACTTACGCCGATTTATACGATGCTTCTCGCTTAAAAGACTTGCTGGACGTGTTCGATGCTTCGGTTAAATACCACGATGTCGAGTTATTCAAAAAGTTTGCCGCCTATCGACAAAATCAGGGTGAAGGACTGAAACCGGAGGAGATATCTGATTTGCTGGTGAACATGGGGCCTTATGTGGGCCAGTTTGTGGCAAAACTGTTCAAAGTGTCTGAGCATCATCAAACACAAAGTGTCAAAATCAAGGATGAAATCAACACAATTTTTACCTATAAAAATGAAGTGGTGGAAAAACTGGCTGTGGTCTTTAAAGGCCAGGATACCAGCGACTGGAATATTCCTTCCATCCTGAATCGTTTTGATGTGCTGATTGAGGCAGGTTTCCCGGAAGCCAATCAGGACGATGATCCTGAACACCGTGTTGCGACTGTCGGTGCGATTATCGGCCAATTGTCCAGCCATTACAAACTGATAGCCAAAGGCAAAGACAGTAACTACGAAAATGCGGATGAACAAGTCTCTGCATTACGTGCTAAACTTGCCGCGCATGAGCTGGCGGCAGCTGAATTTAGCGAAATTATCAAGGCGCCGGATGCCGCCGGGTTTATCAGCGCTTTAATGGACGTCGTGCAACGCTGGAGCTTTGTCGCCCAGCAAGATAACGATGTAGTTGCCGACTGGCTGAGTTTCAAATTACCCGAAAAGCGCGATTTTGATCATTTAGTCGAGCACGATACCGTAGACCGCGGTGAATTCACAGCCTGGATGGGCGAGATGGAGCACCGCCGCCGCAGGGATGGTTTCAAACTGACTGATCCGCGTTTTAATCAACGGCAGGTATTATCAGAAGTTAATCATTGCATCTATTGCCATGAGCGCGATACCGACTCGTGTTCCAAAGGCATGCGCAACAAGAAAACCAATACCTTTAAAGTTGACCCGCTGGGTGTGACGACTATCGGCTGTCCGCTGGATGAAAAAATCTCGGAAATGCACCTGGTCAAACGTAATGGCGACAACATTGGCGCGCTGGCAATTATCATCATAGACAATCCGATGTGTCCCGGGACTGGACATCGTATTTGTAATGAATGCATGAAAGGCTGTATTTATCAAAAAACCGACCCGGTCAACATTCCGCAAATTGAAACCAATGTCCTGACTGATGTCTTGTTCATGCCTTACGGCTTTGAAATATATAGTTTTCTTACCCGTTGGAATCCGTTAAACGTCAAGCGCCCCTGCATGCTCCCTTATAACGGAAAAAATGTTCTGGTTGCAGGTCTGGGTCCTGCCGGCTATACCATGAGCCATTATCTATTAAATGAAGGTTTTGGTGTTGTGGGTATTGATGGCCTAAAACTGGAGCCGCTGCCTGTGGCTTTAACGGGAGACTCTGATAATTTGCCGTTACCGATTGTCGATTTTAAAGACCTCTATGAAGATCTGGATAAACGTATTTTGGCTGGTTTTGGCGGTGTGGCCGAATATGGGATTACCGTGCGCTGGGATAAAAATTTTCTGAAGGTCATTTACCTGACCCTGCAAAGACGCGAAGCTTTTCGAGCATACGGCGGTGTGCGTTTTGGCGGCACATTGACTATTGAAGACGCCTGGGACATGGGCTTCGACCATATTTGCATCGCTTCGGGCGCAGGCAAGCCGACCATTATCGGCTTGAAAAACAATCTGATGCGAGGCATTCGTAAAGCCTCTGATTTCCTGATGGCATTGCAATTAACCGGTGCAGCCAAGTCGTCTTCCATGGCGAATTTGCAAGTTCGCCTGCCTGCGGGTGTTATCGGAGGCGGGTTGACGGCTATTGACACAGCTACCGAATTGATGGCGTATTATCCTGCGCAAGTGGAAAAAATTCTGCATCGTTATGAAACGCTGGCTGATGCTTATGGTGAGCAGACCGTTCGCGGCCGTTACGATAAAGAAGAAATCAGTATCCTTGATGAATTCCTGGCACATGGCAAAGCCATACACACCGAACGCCAACGTGCCGAAGCCAGCGGTGAAGCCCCCAACTTTCAAGCACTCGTTGAATCCTGGGGCGGGGTGACGCTGTTCTATCGCAAAGGCATGAAAGATGCTCCCGCGTATCGCCAAAACCACGAAGAAATTAACGAGGCACTGCAAGAAGGTATTGCTTTGGCAGAAGGTATGAGTCCACTCAGTGCAGATGCCGATGAGTACGGGCATTTAAATGCTGTGGAATTTGAAAAGCTGGTATTGGAAAATGACGGCTGGAAGAGTTCAGGACAGATCATCAAGGTTCCGTTACGAAGTTTATATATCGCTGCCGGGACATCGCCCAACACGATTTATCAAAGCGAATACCCCGACACATTTGTCATGGATAAATGGTTTTTTCAACGCTATGAGCCTGAATGGACAAATGGCGATGTCGAATTAGTGCCTATGGCTGATGAAGCTTTTCCTAAACTGGGCAAACCCGCGCCGCTCACGTCCTATCATAAAGACGGCAAATTTATCAGTTTTTACGGTGACAACCATCCGGTTTATGCAGGCAACGTCGTAAAAGCCATGGCGAGCGCGAAGAATGGCTACCCTTATGTGGCCAAATTATTCGAGCAGGAATTGGCAAATCTGAATCCTGCGCAGCAATCTGAACGTGATGCTGCATTAAAGGAGCTGTTTGCTCGCCTGGACGCAAACTTTAAAGCCACTATCGTTGCAATCAACCGGTTGACGCCGACGATTATCGAGGTGGTTGTCAAAGCGCCGATGCAAGCAGAAAAATTCCATCCGGGACAATTTTACCGTGTGCAGAACTATGAAGCCTTTGCGCCAACGGTTGAAGGCACTGTGCTAGCTGCTGAAGGCTTGGCCCTGACAGGCGCCGAAGTGGATAAAGAAAAAGGCACGATTTCCCTGATTGCACTGGAATTGGGTTCGTCTTCACGCCTTTGTGCAACCTGGAAAGTCGGAGATCCACTGGTCATCATGGGTGTAACCGGTACGCCGACCGAAATACCCGCCAACCAAACCGTGCTGTTGATCGGCGGCGGTTTGGGCAATGCCGTACTATTCTCGATCGGTAAGGCTTTGCGCGCCGCCGGCAACCGTGTGATTTATTTTGCGGGTTACAAATACAGGCAGGATATGTTCAAGGTTGAAGATATTGAAGCCGCATCGGATGTTATCGTCTGGGCAGTTGACAAAGGGCCGGATGTGGTCGCCATTCAACCCACACGACCGCAGGATAAAACTTTTGTCGGCAATATCCTGGAATGCATGGTGGCTTATGCCCAGGGCGAATTGGGTGAACAACCTATTTCGCTGGCGGATGTGGATCATCTCATCGTCATCGGTTCAGACCGCATGATGGCGGCGGTCAAGGAGGCGCGTTTCAATGTCCTGAAGCCTTATCTAACCAGGGTGCAGCACGCTATCGGCTCCATCAACTCGCCGATGCAGTGCATGATGAAAGGCATCTGTGCCCAATGTCTGTGCAAACATGTCGATGCGGACACCGGTAAAGAATTTTTTGTTTATTCCTGCTACAACCAGGATCAGAATCTGGATGAAGTTGATTTCACGCATTTGAATGCACGCTTACGGCAAAATACCGTACAGGAAAAATTATCCAATCTGTGGCTGGATTATTTGTTGGAGAAGCAGAAGTCGGGAGAAGTTGTTTAAGCGGCTTTGTTGGTAAATGTGAGAAATTTGCTTTATCGTTTGCCCACCTTTACTACATATATACATGGTGGGCAGAACAGAACTGTCCCCGCAAGGGCTAACAATTTTCTCAACGGTGTAGCGTTAGCGAACGCTGGAGCGTTTTGTTGGGCTAATGTTCTCATGGTGGCGGATAATTTCTCCTAGAGAACGTAGCGCCGCATTCACTTCTTCAGAGGTAGGAAATATGGCTGCAACATCCTCATCTAAGCGCACGAGATTGGTTTCTTCACTGAACCGCTTTGCATATTTTCCTATTATTCCGCCTGAAAAATCAAAATCATCTAACATGTCGGGATCGTTTTGATTAGCCATAATTTTCCTCGTGCCTTTTTCGTTCGCGGGTGTTCGCAAATCGAGCTGAAATTAACCTGATGATATCGTCTCTTTCAGTGTGAACGACAACAATACACCCTGCCTCTGCGGTTCCGGCATTGACTATCAACAATGCTGTGAGCCATTTCATACAGGAGAAAAAATACCTGCTACCGCTGAAGCGTTGATGCGTTCACGTTATACGGCTTATGCCTTGCGTAATGCCGCCTATTTGCAGGCCACCTGGGATGCAACAAAACGGCCGGTGAAGATAGATTTCTCCAGAGAAAAAATTGACTGGCTAAAATTGGAAATTACCGACACCAAAAAAGGCGGGATCAAGGACAGTAAAGGGGTGGTGACGTTCAAGGCTTTTTATAGCCAGGATGGCGAAGAACACGTTATGAATGAAATCAGCCGTTTTACGAAAATCAACGGACGCTGGTTTTATCTTGATGGTGTCATTAAATCAATGAGTAAATTGGGTCTGCAAACTCATCAGGGTAAGAACGCGCCTTGTTCTTGTGGCAGCGGCAAGAAATTTAAAAGGTGTTGCGGGGCAGGTTGAGATGCTTTCTAGTAGTTCGTCATTTTAATTATGACGGATAAAACTGGAGTAGCTATTCAGTCCCCCTCTTTGAAAAAGAGGGGTTAGGGGAGATTTTTGGTAGTCCCTACAAATCAATGCAGGTTGTAATATTTATCGATTTTTGGCATAGTGCAGCGCCAAACTTTGCAGCACTTATGGCATGAACCAGGCACCAACCAAAATTAATATCGAGTCAAAATTATTTTGCTCCA
>JAGXGJ010000172.1 GCA_024636875.1 Methylococcaceae bacterium
AGGTTAAAGCCATATTGCTAAAACGGACTGAGGCCAATCGGTTGAAACTGCCCAACCAGGATTCCAGTTGCAGGTTGCAAAACCTGTCAACGGAAAGCGAATTATCTAATGCGTATGTTTACGCACCTATTTAGAAGCAGACTGTTGCAAATACCGCCTTAACAAATCGAGCGCCAACAAAGCAGCCTGATTTTGCTTGCGTTTGATGGGGCCTGCAACTGAATGCGTGGATTGATGAAAATCATCTCCAGTCAACAGGATGTTATAGAGGATAATGGGCTTGTCTTTATCGTTAAATTGCCTATCATCGCCTGCATACAACTGGACGAGAACAAAATCTGCTCCACTGGACTTTTGCATAGCGATTGCAATTGCTTTTGCTGTCGAAAACAAGTTTCCCGAATTGGCTTCTACAGCCAGTTTTTGCCCCAATCTGGTTGTGGATTGTTCGTATTTTGCAGCTAGCAACCAGTGTGAGCCTATACACCTGGCTGCCAGCAAACCCTGGGTGGCGGTTTCTACTACGGCTAAAGTGAGCATTCGGCTGGTCATCAGTTTATCTATTTCAAAAACCAGATCACCTGTTACTTCGCCCAGTCCATCAATAGCAAAGACATAATCACCTAAAAGTTCTGCAAACCTGGCGACTAATGTTGTCATTGCTATACCCGGGTAAGCAAACGGAAACAATAGCTTGGTTTGCACTTCGTCAGCCCCGGCGCGAAAACCCAAATGCACCTGCACCGGTAGTTCAATTGAACTTATGCGTTCCTGAATAGCGGATTCTCCTAACCCTATGGTTTTGATCGTGACTAATTGAGCAGGCTGTAATAGAAAGCGAGTGGACAAGGTGGGCAGGATGCGCTCCTGAAATAAATGCTTCATTTCAGACGGCACACCTGGCAAAAAAACAAACCAGCAGCGGCCGTGCTGCAAGGAAAAGCCTGGCGCAGTCCCCCAATCATTATCAATGCGTTCAGCCCCTTGAGGCAGCATTGCCTGTTTGCGGTTTGATGCGGGCATGGGTCTGTTTCTGTGTGCAAAAAAACGGCTGATTTGTGCAAAGGCAGTAGCATCAAACTCCAGCAGCAAGTCAAAGGCACAAGCTACGGCTTCGGCGGTCAAATCATCGCTGGTAGGCCCCAGACCACCGGTGCAGATACAACAATCGGCTCGCTGTGAAATGTCCCTTAATAAAACAATGAGGTCATCCAGTTTATCGCCTACAGCCGTATGCCGTGTTACGGTAAAGCCGCAAGTAGAGGCTTGTTGCGACAACCACGCAGCATTGGTATCAACGGTTTGTCCCGTTACAATTTCTTCGCCTTGCGAAAAGATTTCCAGTGTTGGATTCATTTTAAAAACTCATCGATCAATACACGATGCCAAAACGGCAGGGTAATCAGGCTTAATGCTGTTGTAACAGTGACTGTCATGGCATAAAGCGCGCTATCCAGTCGATAGCGATCGCAAAAAACCAGACCCAGAACCATACTTGGCATCGCTAAATCCAGTACGGCTGCGGCTTTATACTTGCCTTCCAAAGGTAAATAACTGGCCAGAACGATGGCGAACAGCGGCATTAATAGCATTTTTATCAAAATTACGGGCGTCACATAAGGAATATTTCGAGCAGTAACCGCCTTCCAGTTTAAAGCCAGCCCCAGGGAAACCAGCATCAAGGGTACGACTGCGGCGGATAATTTTTGCAGCACGCCGGCAAACCATACGGGGGCAACAAGTCCGTTAAGATTTAACA
Source organism: Methylococcaceae bacterium (assembly GCA_024636875.1). Classification (GTDB taxonomy): domain Bacteria; phylum Pseudomonadota; class Gammaproteobacteria; order Methylococcales; family Methylomonadaceae; genus JAGXGJ01. Next base: position 1,760 of record JAGXGJ010000172.1, read on the forward strand.
TGACAGCAATCGCCGCGGCCCAGAATGGCGGCGCATTAAGAAATGATATGGCTGGCTTCGGCTTTTCTGCATTATCTTCGCCGTAATACCGCGCTACCATAATGCCGATGGTAAACAGGAAAGGCGATGTTGCAAACAGGTCCATTTGTATCACTACCGACCGCGCCCAGCTGCCAAAAGTCTGCTCTAAAACGGGTAGACCCAGATAAGTCACATTTGGGAATGCAGCCGCCAGTATCATCGCTCCCAGGCGTTTATGTTCAAATTTAAAAAGTGTCCCGACCATCCAGATACAGAGCATGGCAAATATAATGCAGCTTACCCCGAGTACCACGTATTGAAAGGATTGTAAGCCTATATCCGCCGTCCATAACACCTCTAAAACCATGGCTGGCAGCAGCAGGTAATAGACAAAAGTAGTCAATACATGCCGGGTCTGCTCTGCTTTTAGTCCGGCCGGACTTAGTATTCGCCAACCCACGCCGCAAGCCATTAATAGGGTCATTTGAATCAGTGTTGAGTTCATAATCCGTGGGTATTGTGAAATAACTCAATTTTAACATTCACCGTTACTACAAGTTCCGGTAACATATACCGCAAAAAGCTATAGAGATACGAATACGTGAACGTGATAAAACCTGAACTGCCAAAGTTTACTGATCATATCATTTTCTCGGCACTGGCTCAGGTCATTATTCTAGCTGATTAGCAAGATAACTTCAGCTATTCGCAGAAATCGTCATATAGAGTCCGACGTTGGTAAAGCGACACAAAGTACCCTCTCCCTTTGGGAGAGGGTTAGGGTGAGGGTATTACAAAGGTCGCTTTACCAACTTTGGCTCCTATACCGGCATGGATTCACTTCGTGCTCTAGCGGGTCGCTTCGTGCTTTAGCGGGTCACATCATGCTAGCCTGCCTGGGCGCCCTTTGGGTCAATGCCAATCGGTTTCAGACAGATTTGTGCCGGTATCCAGCCTACAAGGTCAAGTCTCAATATGCCGTCCCTTGCGACTACGCTCAGGACAGGCCTTGGCTTTTGGATTTACTTCGCGCTCTATCGGGACCGGCAATCCCTGCCGGACCGACGCTTCTACAGGTGTTGTGCATTGACTTAAGATTCGTGCTAATCAGGATTATGTTAATAACATGGATGGCCGAATAATGGCTTGAGGTAAAAGGGAAATATAGAATAAGCGTTCCAAAGCCGTAATTACTAAGATTTATTAACTACTTTTTTATTGAGCCTATGTCATTCATATCAACCAAACCCATCCCTGTTCGTGAACGCTTGATCATGGCGCTGGACGTCCCCGGTATTCCTGAAGCGCAGGCTTTAGTGGAGGAACTGGGGGACTCGGTGATATTTTACAAGGTCGGTATGGAACTGTTTATGTCGGGCGATTATTTTGGTTTTATTGAATGGTTAAAGCAGCGCCATAAAAAAGTATTTGTTGACCTGAAGTTTTTTGATGTTCCAGCTACTGTAGGTCGAGCCATCAGCGCCTTAAGCAGCAAAGGCGTTGATCTTGCGACCATACACGGCAACGATGCCATTATGGAAGCCGCAGCCAAAGAAAAAGGTGATCTTAAAGTGCTGGCAGTGACTGCCTTGACCAGTTTGGATAGAGGCGATCTTGACGACCTGGGCTTTCAATGCGACGTACGCGAGCTGGTTTTATCGCGCGCCAAACGAGCCTTGCAAATCGGCTGCGACGGCATTGTTTCCTCAGGACTTGAAGTCCCCATGCTCAGAGAACAGCTTGGTCATAAACTATTGGTTATTACGCCCGGTATCAGACCGGTTGATAACCGCGAAGAAGATGATCAGAAACGTGTGGTCAGCGTTGAATTGGCTTTCCAGAATGGCGCTGATTATATCGTCGTAGGCAGGCCTATTCGTGATGCTGAAAATCGCAAGGCAATGGCTGAAAAAATTCAGGCGCAAATTCTATCGCAATTTTCAAGCCATTAAGTAATGCAAAGTACAAGGTACAAAGTGGGTACACTTGTATCTTGGCGAATTTTGCCTTGAACCTTTAACCTGAATCTATGCCATTTGATCCCGCTTTTTCTACCTCCTATTTGGTTGCCTTTATAATGGGCCTGTTCAGTAGTATGCACTGTATAGGTATGTGCGGTTCCATTATTGGGACTTTGACTTTAAGTCTCAGCCCGAATATACGTAAGAATAAAAAACTGCTACTTCTTTTTGTTTTTAATTATAACTTTGGCCGCATTACCAGTTACACGATAGCCGGCGCATTAGCAGGTATTATCAGGGCTTTATTGACCATGCCAATGGGTGAAACTCACGGGTATAGAGCGCTGCAATTATTGTCAGCAGCCATCATGGCAAGTGCAGGGCTTTATATAGCCGGCTGGTTTCCCCGTTTTGCCTATATTGAAAAAGCCGGATTACATTTTTGGAAAACCATAGAACCCTATGGACGTAAACTTATTCCTGTAAAAAACCGCAGCCAAGCCTATCTTTTTGGCATGGTCTGGGGATGGCTGCCTTGTGGACTGGTCTATGCGGCGTTAACACTCGCAGCTACTGCAGGTGATGTCACCAAGAGCGCATTGACCATGCTGGCTTTCGGATTAGGGACTTTACCTGCAGTCATGGGAGTCGGTATAATGACTCATGTATTAACCAGGTTATCCAGAATGCAGCGTTTCAAACAGGCTATTGGCTTGTTTATGATTATTCTGGCACTGTTAGCCGCTCTGCCATGGCTTAATCCGATGGCGTTTACAACACAACACATAGCAATACATTAACAGAGGCTACTATGGGGCATTTTAAGTCGATCATTAGTCAATCTCCCGCATTGGATTCCTTGATCCGTAGCGCAAGAATGGTTGCGGCTACCGATGTTACGGTATTACTTAAGGGTGAAACCGGTACAGGCAAGGAAGTGTTCGCTAACGCTATCCAAAAAGAAAGCGCTCGCGCCGATAAAACTTTTATTACTTTGAACTGTGCTGCATTACCTGAAAGCCTTATTGAATCGGAATTGTTTGGTCATAAAAAAGGTTCTTTTACAGGTGCGACCGCTAATACACTGGGGCTTTTTCAAGCGGCTGATGGCGGTACATTGTTTCTCGACGAAATAAACTCATTGCCTGTTTCAATTCAGGCAAAGTTATTGCGTTTCCTGGAGTCTGGAGAATGCCTTGCCGTGGGCGACATCAAGCCGTATAACGTTGATGTTCGCATTATCGCAGCGACCAACACAGATCTGAACAAACAGGTTGCAGCGGGTGAGTTCAGACAGGATTTATATTACCGGCTCAACGTTGTACCTTTGGAGCTTCCGCCATTGGCGCAACGGACTGAAGACATTGAGCATCTTATTATGCACTTTCTGGTTATGATGGCAGAAACACATTCAATAGCTGCACCAAAATTCAGTAAACAGGCAATGAAAGTTCTGAAAGATTACCCCTGGCCGGGTAATATCCGTGAATTGCGCAATCTGTGCGAAAGGCTCAGCATTTTATTGGCGGGCAGAACCATTGAACCGGAAAATCTCCCGCGCGAATTTGTCACCCACAGCAGCATGCCTAAAGCAGCGGATTTCACCTTGCCTGAAAGGGGTATTCAGCTTGACTCTTTAGAAGCCAACCTGATTCATCAAGCGCTCAACCGTACGAAAGGCAATCGCAGTAAATCTGCCAAACTTCTGGGTCTTTCCAGGGATACCCTCCTTTACCGTATGCAAAAACACGGTTTTACCGCACATTAGACGATTTCCGGGAATGAATATACCTGAAATACCCGGGATTTTGTTAATTGCAGGAAATCGCCTTTACGCAGCGCAGATCAAAAAACCTGAAGCCGCGCCTGTCTCATAATTCGCTTCAAATCTTTAACCGTCTGGGCCAAACCGGAAAACAAGGCCTGAGCGATAATCGAGTGGCCAATATTAAGTTCGACTATTTCGGGTATTGCACAAATTTCTTCAACATTATAAAAATTCAGGCCATGCCCCGCGTTGACCTGTAGGCCTGTGGCGTGTGCCAAATGTGCCGCCTGTCTGATCCGCGTCAGTTCTTCCGCCTGCTGCACCGGATTTTTTGCCTCTGCGTAACGTCCTGTGTGTAATTCAACGACCGGCGCACCGGCTTTTAAGGCCGCAGCAATCTGCGCCTCATCGGGGTCAATAAATAGTGATACCTCAATACCTGCGCCTGCTAATTTAGCGCAAACCTGTTGCATCCGGTCCAGGTTGTGGGCAACATCCAAGCCGCCTTCAGTTGTCAGCTCGGCGCGCTTTTCGGGTACCAGACAGCATGCGTAAGGCCGCACTTTCATCGCAATATCGACCATTTCATCAGTCACCGCCATTTCCAGATTCAAGCGGGTGTGCAGCATGTCTTTCAATAAGAATATATCCCTATCCTGGATATGCCGGCGATCTTCACGTAAATGCGCGGTAATACCATCAGCCCCTGCTTGTTCAGCAACCAGTGCGGCCTGAACAGGTTCAGGATAAAGCGTACCCCTGGCTTGTCTCAAGGTGGCAACATGGTCAATATTTACGCCTAACAAGATGTGTGTTTTATCCATTTTTAGTGTGTTTGATGATGTTATAGAGTCCGACGTTGGTAAAGCGACACAAAGTCCCCTCTCCCTTTGGGAGAGGGTTAGGGTGAGGGTATTACAAAGGTCGCTTTACCAACTTTGGCTCCTATATTATTAATGAGCATCCGGCTTTTAAGTGGCTTACCGTGCAAATAAACAGCGATGACTGTTCTCATCAGGTTTTTCGCTTCAATCAGCACCCGGGCATCAGCGAATTCTCTTAACTTTAGCGCCTGAAAAGTTTTGCCCGAAAATTGACCGTCTATGGCTTCAATCGGCCCCTGTTCTACATTAAAGTGATATTGTTTTAATGGATGGACGGCTTTTTCATTGTGGAAATCATAGTCCAGTTGAAGTCCATAACCCACAGCATCCATTAAATCAAGCTCAAAAACGCGTAGCGCAGCCTCGATTTTTGAGCTATCTGAAAGACAGGATAAACAGTCCCGGTAATGGCTAAACACGTCCGGGTGAGGGTCGTATTGATGTAAAAAATGACCTACCAACTCATTAATATAAAAGCCACAATAAATTGCGACACCTTGTAATTGATTGAATGGCTGTATTACTTCAACATCCGTCAGTGTTCTTAACTCGGATTTGCCAAAATAGGATAGTGCCAAAGGGATAAAGGGCTGCAATAAACCGGCAGTTTTGGACCTGGCTTTTCTTACCCCTTTTGCCAACAGGGGAACTCTGCCAAAGTCCCGGGTCAAGACATCAATAATCAGACTGGTTTCTCTGAATTTGCGTTGTTGCAGGATAAAGGCAGGTTGCAAATAAACAGCACTATCCGTCATTAAACCCAAGGCCATGCATGGCTCGTTCATTATCCGACCAGCCTTTTTTGACTTTAACCCAAAGTTGTATATAAACTTTCTGACCGATTAGTTTTTCTATATCGAAGCGCGCATCCGTACCTACTTTTTTCAGCATTTCGCCCTGCTTGCCGATGACAATATTTTTTTGAGTCAGCCGTTCTACCCAGATAATGGCATATATTTTAGTAATCCTGGGTTTTTCTTCATAGCGTTCAATTTCTACCGTCAGCGCGTAAGGCAATTCATCGCCCAGGCGCCGGGTCAGTTTTTCCCTGACAATTTCGGCTGCTAAAAAACGCTCAGGCCTGTCGGTAATCTGATCTTCAGGATAAATCAAATCGCTTTCAGGTAACAGAGCCATGATCAAGCTTTCAAGCTGATCCAGATTGGTGCCTTTTAACGCTGAGATGGGGACCAGATGCTCAAATGGAAAACGGTGTTGGGCCTCGGCAAAGAACGTCAATATGGCATCCTTGTCTTTCACCTTATCGACTTTGTTGACCGCGAGAATAACCGGCAGGCCGGCTTGCTCCAGTTTTTTGAAGATGACTTCATCATAGTCATGCCATGATAAACCGTCGATCAACCAGACAATGACATCGACACCGAGCAGCGCCGTCTCTGCCGTCCGGTTTAAATACCGGTTCAAGGCTCTCTTTTCACTGCTGTGCATACCCGGTGTATCCATATAAATGGCTTGACCTGCTTCAGTGGTGTTGATGCCCAAAATCCGATGCCGGGTTGTTTGCGGTTTGCGTGAAGTAATGCTGATTTTCTGCTTCAGCAAATGATTCATCAGCGTCGATTTGCCGACATTTGGACGCCCTATCAGCGCTATGAAACCGCATTTCATTCATTTTCCCTATTCAATAATTCAAGCATAAGTTCAGCCGCAGCCTGCTCGGCTCTTTTTCTGGAGATGCCGGTACCGATACAAAAATCTGCCACTAAAGGAATACTGCATTTAACCTTAAACGTTTGCTCGTGCGCAAGACCGGACATGGTTATTAAGGTATATTCAGGCAAGTCCAGCTTTTTGGACTGCATCAATTCCTGTAATTGGGTTTTGGGATCTTTTTGCCAGTTATCCAGAGATAAATTGTCCAGTTTTTCCGCAAATAGCTGCACTATCCATTGCTGACAAGCGTCTATGCCCTGATCTTTAAACAACGCGCCCATAATGGCTTCCAGTGCATCCGACAAAATGGAGTCGCGGCGGAATCCCCCGCTTTTTAATTCCCCTGAACCCAGCAACAAATAATCCCCCAGATGATGCTTTCTGGCCAACTCTGCCAGTGAGCCCTGATTGACGAGACTCGCTCTCAAGCGGCTTAGCACGCCCTCACTGGCCTCAGGAAAAAGATCATATAATTTCTGGGCAATCACAAAACCCAGGATAGAATCGCCCAAAAACTCCATCCGTTCATTATTATTAGAACTTGCGCTGCGATGGGTTAAAGCCATAGTAAAAAGCTGTGGATTGTTAAACGTCAATCCCAGCTTTTTGCATAATACCGCGGGTTTTTTTATCACTCCTGGCCGACCTCGATAACATCATGAAATTCAACCAAAACGCTGAGATTGCCAACAATTTTTTTAACAACTTCATATTCGATGACTACCTTCAGATAATTGCTATGTTTGGTGACTTTAATATCATCCTGAGTAACATCGTAGACGTAATTCATGTTGAACTGCTTACTCAGTCTTTCTCTTATTTCGAATACACTTTCTGTTTCAATGTGCGGTGTTTTTTCAAGCACAGCCAAGGAACTCGCTACTTTGCTGTGATCAAGGTAAATCGGTCCTATTTTAAGAGCCAATAAAAAAAAGAAAGCGATGAGGCCGAGAATAAAAACAAGTGAAATAAAAGTTAAACCTTGTTGACCTTCAGGTGATAAATTCATTTAATTCTCCAAGCCAATCATGCCAGATATAAAGACCCAAAAAGACTTTCGTTGCAATTTAATTCCTTTGACATTGTGAGTTACATCGGTTTTGTTAATCATTTCAATACCGTGCCGATACGATCAAAACCGATGCCTTTATTCTGCCAATCCCAGCTCATCCAGATAAAGAAAGCTTTGCCAACCAGGTTTGCTTCAGGTACCGGCCCCCAGTAGCGGCTGTCGTTACTGTTATCCCGATTATCACCCATGGCGAAATAATGGCCATCAGGTACGACGTATGCAAATTCAACCGTAGGCGTCCCATTTCTGATCAGAATGCTGTGTTCGACACCCGTCAAGTCTTCCAGCAAATGTTCAGCTCCGGTCATATCCTCACCCTGACCTACTCCCTGATAGCGCCCCAATGACACCTGTTTAATGGGCGCGCCATTGATGGTCAGGTGCTTATTGTGATAAACGATTTTATCGCCAGGGATGCCAACAACGCGTTTAATATAATCGACAGACGGGTCTTTAGGATAACGAAAAACAACGATATCGCCGCGTTTTGGCTCGTTCACGTCAAACACTTTTTTATTGATAACGGGCAGGCGTATTCCGTAAGTAAATTTATTAACCAGGATAAAATCTCCGACCAGCAAGGTCGGCATCATTGATCCGGAAGGAATGCGAAACGGCTCGGCTATAAATGAGCGAAGCAGCAACACAATCAATACAATCGGAAAAAATGAACGCGCATATTCGACGAGTACAGGTTCATTCTTTTCATCAAAGGCAATACCTTTTGATTTGAGGAATAACAGATAGCCGCCCCAAATTACACCCGTAACGACAGTGGCACACAACAGAAAAAATGAAAAATCAAAGTCCATAATTTATATTTTAGAAGAGTGTAGGGGCAAGCCCCATTCGGCTTCGCTCAGGCCAGGCTTGTGGTTGCCCTGATGCAAAAAGGTTTAAAAATTAAGCGTTAGTCTTTGTTGAGTTGCAAAACGGCCAGAAACGCTTCTTGAGGAATCTCAATATTCCCGACCTGTTTCATTCGTTTCTTGCCCGCTTTTTGTTTTTCCAGTAATTTTTTCTTGCGGCTGATGTCGCCGCCATAACATTTTGCGATCACATTTTTTCGCAGGGCTTTAACAGTGGATCTGGCGATAATTTTAGAGCCGATAGCGGCCTGTATCGCCACTTCGTACATTTGCCGGGGAATCAGATCTTTCATCTTTTCAACAAGGTCACGCCCGCGATTATTGCTTAAGTCTCGATGCACAATAATCGACAAGGCATCCACTTTTTCGCCATTAATCAACACATCCAGCTTCACCAGATCCGCTTGCTGAAAACGCAAAAATTCGTAGTCAAATGACGCAAAGCCCCGGCTTACCGACTTTAAGCGATCAAAGAAATCCAGCACAACTTCACTCAATGGCAACTCATAATGCAAGGAAACCTGTCTGCCAACGTACTGCATATCTTTTTGAATTCCCCGTTTTTCTATACAAAGGGTAATTACACTGCCTAAATAAGCCTGCGGTACCAGAATATTAGCCCTGATAATAGGCTCCCTGATTTCCTTGACAGTGCCGCCCTCCGGCAGTTTGGCCGGATTATCCACCATTAAAACCTGATCGGTTTGGGTAATAACCTCATAAATAACTGTGGGCGCCGTGGTAATCAAATCAACATTGTATTCCCTTTCCAGACGTTCCTGCACGATCTCCATATGCAGCATACCTAAAAAACCGCAGCGGAAACCAAAACCTAAAGCCTGAGATGTTTCCGGCTCGAACTGCAATGCGGCATCATTGAGGTTTAACTTATTAAGCGCTTCCCGCAAATCTTCGTAATTATCAGAGCTGACCGGATACAAGCCAGCAAATACGCGCGGTTGAACCCGTTGAAATCCGGTGAGTTGTTCGGCAGCAGGTTTATCTGCCGAGGTTATCGTATCGCCAACCGGCGCACCGAAAATGTCTTTAATACCGGCAACCACATAGCCGACTTCACCGGTATTCAAGAGCTCTTTTTCAAGGCGTTTGGGAGTAAAAACCCCGATTGTTTCAGCAATGAACGATTTGCCGGTGGACATGATGGTAATCTTCTGCTTTCTGCGAATACTGCCATGAACAATTCTGACTAAAGACACCACGCCCAGATAACTGTCAAACCAGGAGTCGATAATCAGTGCCTGTAAAGGCCCTTCTATATTGCCTTGAGGCGGCGGGACTTTAATAACCAGCTGCTCCAGCACATCCTGAACTCCAAGGCCGGTTTTGGCGCTGATCATCAAGGCTTCATCCGCAGGAATACCGATTACATCTTCAATTTCAGCCAGTACGCGCTCGGGCTCGGCAGAAGGCAAATCAATTTTATTCAGCACCGGCACCACTTCCAGTCCTTGTTCTATTGCTGTGTAGCAGTTTGCCACGCTTTGCGCTTCAACGCCCTGCGCCGCATCAACAACTAATAATGCACCTTCACACGCCGCTAACGACCTCGACACTTCGTAGGAAAAATCAACATGGCCCGGTGTATCAATGAAATTTAGCTGATAGGTCTCTCCATCTCTAGCTTTAAAGTCCAGCGTAACGCTCTGCGCTTTAATGGTGATGCCGCGCTCTTTTTCTATATCCATGGAATCGAGAACCTGAGCCGACATTTCCCGAGCGCTTAAGCCCCCGCAGATTTGAATAAAGCGGTCAGCCAGCGTTGATTTACCATGATCGATATGCGCTATGATGGAGAAGTTTCTGATATGTTTTAAATCCACTGTGTCAGTTCGGCTATGAGGTTATTAAGACGTTATACTAGCAGTCATGCTTTGGCAATAATTGCAATTACAGGATTAGCATACTTTGAAATAGCGTTGCATTATAACAGATTTGCTTATAGCCAAACCCCGGTTTCACGATAAAACCTTCAGACTTGATTATCTGATTTCAAAACTTGTTAATTCTTCATCCACTTCCAGTTCAGTAATTTCAAGATGATCGACCCTGGCGGTCGCTGGGCCTTTATGGCACCATTTGATAAACTTTTCAAGCGTAATGTTGTCGCCTTCGGCGACGATTTCGACCCGGCCGTCCGGAAGGTTTCTGGCATACCCGTTTATAGAAAAATGTTTTGCCTTGTTCTGGGTAAAAAAGCGGAAGTAAACGCCCTGCACACGGCCAGACACCAGAATTTTAACTCTGCGCATCATTTCTGTATCCTCCAGCAATAGTGAATTTTTGGGTTGCGGGCGAAATCTAGCGGAATGGTGGCAGCAGTAATATCTGTTATATTTAAGTCAGATAATGCCAGCTTGTCGATTTTAAAACGTCTGAAGTTGGTGGAGAAATATAAAACGCCTTTGGGCGCCAGCAGTGCAACTGCGTTGTTAATGAGCTGCACATGGTTTTTCTGTATGTCGAACACATCATCCATCCGCTTTGAATTGGAGAAAGTGGGCGGGTCGAGGAAGATTAAATCATACTGTCTGCTATAAGGGAGTCTGGCTTCGCACTCCAGCCATTCCAGACAGTCTGCCTGAATAAACTCATGATCCCCCTGATTTTTATTCAGAGCCATGTTGTTTTTAGCCCAGTTGATATAGGTATTGGACATATCGACCGTCGTGGTCGCCTTGGCACCGCCGACTGCAGCATGTACCGTTGCACTGCCGGTATAGGCAAACAGATTTAAAAAGTGTTTGCCTCCGGCCTGTTGTTGAATCAGTAGCCGAATCGGCCGGTGATCCAGGAATAAGCCGGTGTCCAGATAATCTTCAAAGTTCACCAGCAATTTACAGCCGCCTTCTTCAATAATATGGAAATGACCCTGATCAGCTTGTTTTTCGTACTGATCAGTACTTTTTTGCTTGCGGCGTATTTTCAGGAACACCTGGTCGCGATTAATCCCGAATACTTCCGGTATTTCAGCCAATAACCCTGCCAGTCTCTGATCCGCTTTTTGCTGATCGATGCTTTTCGGCGGCGCGTATTCCTGTACATTGATCCAGGTTTTTTCGACTACAGGGATGCAGGCGAGGGGCGTGAGCCGGGAGCGGCAAGCTTCGCCCTGATAAATATCAATGGCAGCTGCGTATTCCGGTAAATCGGCATCGTAGACACGATAGCAGGTAATATTATTTTGCCTGGCCCATTTAGACAGCCTTTTCAGGTTCTTTTTTAGCCGGTTGGCAAAGCTTACCGCTCCCGGCTCACGCCCCTCGTCTGTATACCTATAATAGGCAAAGATTTCATCGCCTGTGTCAGGCTGCTGGCCAGTACTGGCCTTTGTGACTTGCGAAATCCGTTCTTCCAGGGTTTTAGCTTTGGGTATAAAGAAAGCGCTTTCTTCAATGTTCAGCCGCAATAATTTACATTCAAGCGCACCGTTAAACAGCGTAATCGGTTTTTGTGAGCGTACGCCTAAGCGAAAGCCCAGTTCCGGATTGCTGATAATGATCGCTGCTTTCCAGCCGGTAAAATGGGCCTTTAAGGATTCGCCAAATTTTTTGTACAACTCGGCAGTTTCCTGTTCATCGCCTAAACGTTCACCGTAAGGCGGGTTGCAAATCAATAACCCCGGTTTCCAGCTTTCAGCGGGTAAGGCGTCGCTAATGTCGCGGCGTTCAACATGTATTCTATTCTGCAGACCCGCATTGGCTATATGCGTCAACGCGGCGTTGATGGCGTGGCGATTTTGATCGAAACCGGCGATAACGGGGAGCTTTGCCAGGCCTGCTAGTTTGCGTTGTTCGGCTTCATCCCTTAATTTTTGCCAACAGCCGGGATCATGTTTTTTCCAGCCAATAAAACCGAAATAGTCGCGTAACAGACCCGGTGCGTAATCTGCGGCAATCATGGCGCCTTCCAATAGCAGGGTTCCGGAACCGCACATCGGGTCTATTAATGAACCCTGTTGTTTGGCTATTTCCGGCCAGCCGCTACGCAGCAGCATGGCGGCGGCCAGGTTTTCCTTGATAGGGGCTTTAATATTAATATCCCGATAACCCCGGCGATGCAGGCTTTCACCCGATAAATCCAGACTGAGCTGAGCTGTTTCTCCCTGCAAATAAACATTGATACGAATATTGGGTTGTCCGGTATTGATGCTGGGCCGTTTTTGGAATTTTGCCCGCATCTGATCGACAACAGCATCTTTAACTTTTAAGGCGCCAAAGTGGGTATTATTGATCGCCTGTGAATTTTTCGCGCTGAACGAGACGGCAAAACTGTCTTCAGGATTAATATGTTCAAACCAGTTGATTTTTTGTACGCCGTTATAAAGATCTTCCTGAGATTTTACTGCAAAAGAACTTAATACCAGCAAAATCCGGTTTGCAATTCTGGACCACAAGCAAGCCCGATAAGCAGTTTCCAGGCTGCCCTGAAAAGAAACGCCTGCCATTGCCGCCTTGATATTGCTGATACCGAAGGTTTGAAGCTCTTCGGCAAGAATGGTTTCCATCGCTTTTGGCGTGGTGGCAAACAGCTGATAAGTGGGCATAAGAGCAAGGCGAAAGGTACTGAATTTCTTTCTTGTACCTTTTGCCTTCCGCCTGTTTTTATTATTGAATTTTGATCAGTTCTACATCAAAAATTAAAGTTGCATTCGGGCCAATGTCGCGGCCTGCACCTTGCTCGCCATAAGCGAGTTCTGAAGGAATGTAAAAGCGGTATTTTGCGCCTTCTTTCATTAATTGTACGCCTTCAGTCCAGCCGGGAATCACCCTGTTTAAAGGAAATGTCGCAGGCTCCCCTCGGCTGTAGGAACTGTCAAACTCTTTACCATCAAGGGTTGTACCCTTGTAATGCACCGTTACATTAGACGTTGCCGAAGGTGAGGTCGTACCCGTTCCAGGTGTTAAAATCTCATATTGCAAGCCGCTTGCAGTCGTTACAATATTGGCTTTTTTAGCATTTTCGGCAAGAAATGCGGCGCCGGCAGCTTTATTTTCTTCAGGTGAGGTGGCATTTGCCATTGAAAACATAGTGATTCCCATAAGAATAGCGGTGACAATTGAAAGTATTTTAAGTTGAATTTTTTTCACGAATTCCTCTTTAATTTTGTGAAGTAAATAATGCAGTGTATCAAAAAAAACCAGTTTTGTTTTTTTGATGGCAAGATTTAACTCAGCTACCGGTTAATGAGATGTTACGCATTTTTTGCTATTTTTAGTAGTTTCCGATAATACTTTCACAGTCCTTTTCGCGAAGCCCTACGGTGGACTTCTGATCATCTGGCCTTAAATTTGGCGATCTATTTGTCCGGCATCATCAGTAAATGAAAAAAATCTCTTGAACGGGACGCCCCTTTTCAACACAGATAATTGAAAAATTCTTGCAAGGCATCGCCTTTTAATTTCAGTTAATGCCAAATTGCGGCGCAGGCAAAATCGCGGCACCGCGCCGAAGGGTGTACCGGCATTACGATTATCAGCACTTGCAGTTGGATTTGAGTCAAGCCGGCGCTCCGGCTTAAATTTGTGTGCATCGGTGAAATTCTTCTCCCGTAAGGCGCGGTATTGGTTAACCAGTATCAGGATGGTTTTTTTTGGATCGTTATTCCGGCTAACCAGACATCCCTGCTCGGTCCTATATACAATATTCCCGTATTTTTCTGATCCCGGTTCTATTTTGCTGAATTCATTTATGGCAATGACTTGTTTAAAATCAAATCATGCGCTATCGTCATTTCCAGGCTTGTAAAAGAGCTGTAGTTGAGCTTGTCAAGCCTCAACGAGGGCTCTGTTTGATGTTAAAACGGCGGGATTCGCACTTCCCCCCTATATTTCCCAGCTAATGCTTTTAATAACCAAGCCCTGTACCTTATACGATATACGATAGTTTTACTTTTCGGATCATATACAGTAAGCCAGAGATCATAGTGTAAGCCATGAAAAAAACTGACAAGGCGCTAAAAATAAACTATCGCAGTTACCTTGTTATCAATACCATTGGTTATCTTGGTATTACGGTGCATCTCGCACTCATACCCGTGTTTTCTTTTCTGGGTTTAACATTACTTTCCTTTCTTAATATCTTCAGTTCTTTCATGTGGATTACCGGCTGGCGGGTAAACCGGCTTGGCAGTCATGACTTGGCTATTACACTAATGATTAGCGAAGTGATTATGCATACGCTGTTTGTCGTGCCTCTGGTAGGATGGCATGCCGGATTTCAGTATTACCTGCTGGGCGCAATCCCATTCTCCTTGTTCAATAACAAGTTTAATGGTAGAGCGATTATTCTGGTTTCTATTGGTCTTTGCATCACTTTCATTGCGCTCGATGTCAGCACGCATGATGCACCACAGACTTTGGAATTGTCTGCCGGCTTGATACGCCTTATCAATTATATAAATATAGTTATCGCGTTCACTGCAGTAGGTCTTATTAGTTACTATTTCCGGCTTGCTTCCATAACACAGGAGCAGGAGCTGGAGAAGCTTGCAAATACAGATTCTCTTACCGGACTTTACAACAGGCGCAGAATGCAGGAGATACTCGAGTCACAGAAATCTTTGTCGTCTCAGAACAGGTCAGGTTTCGCGCTGATTTTTGTTGATATTGACCACTTCAAAAAATTTAATGACACTTACGGACATAGTTGCGGAGATTATATACTTTGCGAGGTTGCCTCTTTTATGAGAAACCATTTGCGGCAGGGTAATGCGCTAGCACGCTGGGGCGGAGAAGAATTCCTCATTATGCTACCCAATACAGACATCAGGGAAGCGCGAACTATAGCTGAAAAAATACGGAAAGCGATTGCCGAGGAACGTTTTCATCTGGCAGGTCAGAAATTTTCTGTCACAATGACTTTTGGCCTCACACAACACGAAAATAACGATTCGATTGATAATAGCCTCAAGCGAGCTGATGATGCACTTTACCAAGGCAAGAAAGCCGGGCGCAATTTGGTCATGGGGTAAAGGCATGAACAGGTCTGTAGGCCTATAAATAAAGTGGTTACATCGTATATGGGATTTACCGGGTCGACAGGATGAAAATAAGCCAATCAACCTAAAAAAATCACTCGGACCTTCCGAAACCCCGTTCGACCTGAGTGAAATAAGCCCGTGTGCGTGGCAAGGCGTTAACAAGAAACACTGGCGATGACAAATCGAATAGTGTAGCTTATGGCAATCTTTCCAGCAAAGACCGGGACAACACTGGTGTTTCGTACCCGTACTCTGAGTGTGGTCTGGCAACGTCGGCGACATTGGTGAGCCTTTGGCATCCCGCTTGAGAGAAAGAGTAAGTAATCGTTCAATAGTCTTTTAACATTTTTTAAAATGAAAAAGTGCTTGAAGTAAGCTGTTTATATGAAGTTCATTGCATTTAGTTTATTAAAAGGCTTTTGATCACCTACTTATAACGACGTTCCATTACCGGAAGGGTCTTTTAGTTACCTCTTAAGGAGTATACCCAGGGCTATACGCACACGCAATGAATTGACTGTCCAATGCCCCACCGGGATCGATATCGGTAGTAGCTGCCACTTTGTAGCGGCGCCTGGCGATCGTTCGGCAATGGCGGTGCGCGAATTCGGGTGCTATACGCAGGATATGTATGCTATGGCGGCATGATTGATCGATTGTGGAATTGCGATAGTGGCGTTCGAATCGACTAGTGTTTATTAGATTCCGGTGTACGAAGTTTTGGAAGCCCATGGTATTGAGGTGATGTTGGTCAATGCATGCAGCGTCAAAAACGTCTCGGGTCGCAAGTCCGATGTCCTGGATTGTCAGTGGTTGCAGCAACTCATGAGTTTTGGTTTGTTGAATGCGGCGTTTCGCCCGCCAGCGGATGTTTGCGCTTTACGCGCTGTCTCTCGCCAGCGCGACACGCTGCTGCAAGAACAAGCCCGTTGTGTACAAAGAATGCAAAAGGCGCTGACCCAGATGAATCAGCAATTGACAAATACCATCACCGATATTGCAGGCAAAACCGGGTTGGCGATCATTCGTGCCATCGTGGCTGGGATAAGAAATCTCCAAGAACTGGCCAAACCTCGCAACTGCCGGATACATGCCAGCGAAGCCGAAATTGCCAAAAGTCCGGAAGGTACCTGGAAAGAAGAGCGTTTGTTCTGCTTGGCTCAGGCATTATCGCTGTACGACACGTATCGCATCTTGATAGCCGAAGCCAATAACAAGTTGCACGCGCCGATTACCCCCTTGCGGGAATGGGGCCGGAGTGGATTTGACCCAAATTAGCGGTATTAACGTCTGTATGGCCTTGAAAGTGCTGGTGGAATTCGGCCCCGAATTGTCGAAGTTTAAAAGCGCCAAACATTTTTGCTCCTGGCTTGGCTTATGTTCAGACACCCGTATCCTCGTTTAACCGCTATCGCCAATGACAACATAGAGTGCAACCGTGTGGTGAATGAACAGGCCCATGTCAGTTTGCTGCTGGCAGGTCCGGGTATAATAGCTACTCTGACATTTGCCTCATTGGTTATCTCAGTCTTCTATACCTCAAAATTTGGAGGCGCAGTGGAAATCCTGCGTTGGCTATGTCTGGGCATGACCCTTCGCGTGATTTCCTGGCCGATGGGTTTCATTATTGTAGCCAAAGGTGTGCAAAACCTCCTGATATTTTCCGAGTTGTCTTGGACTGTCGTCTATCTTGGCCTCGCGTGGGTGTGTGACCGTTTAAACTATAGTATGATTCAACAAATCCGCATCTACTTTATGGCTGTTTCCGATGAAACAGATGACCAATAAGCTAAATTTCTATAGTGGACCCCATTGTCCAGACCAATTTTTACCAAAGTTAAGGAGAAATCATTAAGTCATTTTATGAAAAATAGACCTCAGCAGGCGTTTGATAATCCAAACTTTGATGAAGCCGTTGTTGATTATAAAATTCAAAA
>JAGXGJ010000173.1 GCA_024636875.1 Methylococcaceae bacterium
ACAGAAAAACACTGATAAAACATTATGTTGCGCGAGGCTGGCACTTCACCCAAATGGTGTCACAAAGAATTGATGTAACTAGTTGTTTATTCGTGTAAATCCGTGTTCATCTGTGGCTAAACTGCGCTTTCTAGGATTAAGCAAGTCTGAGCCGCTCTGAATTAATTGCAAAAAATTTACCAACAGCAGGAATAAAATATGCCTGATCATCATCACGAAACACATCGAACTCATCGCATTGGCTGGCTGCGCGCCGCTGTTTTAGGCGCAAACGATGGCATTGTTTCGACAGCCAGTTTAATTGTTGGAATTGCAGCCGCACATGCAGCACATAACGAAATCCTGTTAACGGGTATTGCCGGTTTGGTTGCCGGCGCAATGTCAATGGCAGCTGGCGAGTATGTATCGGTTAGTTCACAAGCTGACACTGAACGGGCTGATCTGGCTCGTGAGCGCAAGGAATTGGATGAAAATGAGCAGCATGAGCAACAAGAGCTTCAGGCCATCTATATACTGCGCGGACTGGAACCAGCGCTTGCCCGACAGGTCGCCGAGCAACTGATGAAACATGATGCCTTGGGCGCACACGCCCGTGATGAATTGGGTATCTCTGACACAGGCGCTGCACGTCCTGTCCAGGCAGCCCTGACATCGGCTTTGACCTTTGGCATTGGTGCGGTTTTGCCATTATTCATTGTATTGATTGCTCCGGTTCCGGATTTAATCATTTCAGTGTCGTTAGCATCCCTAATTTTCTTAGCGCTACTGGGTATTCTGGCGGCCTATACCGGCGGCTCAAGCATCATTAAAGGTGCTTTTCGAGTTACCTTCTGGGGCGCATTAGCGATGGGGCTTACTGCGGGTGTTGGTTACTTTTTTGGCGCTGTCGTTTAAATGCGGTAAACGGCCACCGCCCGGGATAATCTTTTTACACGGTTAATCGTAGAGCAACACGAAGGCAAATATAACAAGGGGGAATCAAGAAAGTTAGGCGGATTTTATGTGGCGGCTCTATCAGGCAAGTCAGGGCTACAATAACTCTAAGGATGCTTTACTAAGCGAACCCGCCAATATGCTGGATCATTGGCAAAAAGCTGAAAACTTCAATCCACCTTTGCCGCAAAAGTATGCACCCATGCCAGACCATCTGGATCCCAGGTCATACCTGCATGCATTTTCAGAATAATGTCTTTATACCTATCAAGATCGGGGTATCCTTCCGCCCTGGCATCTTCATCAGTCATATCCCCTAAACGCTGACGCACTAAACCGGTCATCACAAAAACCATTCCGTCCAGTTCAAATTCTTCTCCAGGCCAGCCATAAACACCATTACGGCGTTGCTGGGTTTTCATGCCGGCTTTTGCGGCAGCTACCAGTTTGGGATGGGTAACCAGACGGTCTATCGAACAGGTTTTATCAGGGTAAGTTTCCATTGCTAATTCCATCTAAATTTAAAAAAGCGGTTATTATAGAGTCCGACGTTGGTAAAGCGACACAAAGTCCCCTCTCCCTTTGGGAGAGGGTTAGGGTGAGGGTATTACAAAGGTCGCTTTACCAACTTTGGCTCCTATATATTAAGCCCCGACACAGCCAGTCAGAACCGTTTTTTTCACTCTACTTATCTGTGATCACCGGTTATTGCCGCTTTTCCAGATAGAAAGCAGCAACCAGATACCACCCACCGTAGCGAAAGTGTAGCCCAGGAAACCGAACGCCGGTAAACCGAATAATTCCGGGCCTCCTTTTACTGTCATAATAATGGAAGAGCCAATAATCAGCGCGGATGTCACCATACCCATGGTTAATCGGCTAATGGCGTTATCCATCGTATTGACATAGCGATCGAGATGTCTGACGGTGACATCGACCTGAAAAGCCCCTTTTCTGGAAGCTCGTATAAGTTTACGCAAATCTTTCGGTAAACTTGACAGCAAATCAGCGACACTGATCAGATTCCGCCAACCCCGCTTGGCAATTGCCTCGGGTCTGTAGCGCTCGAGCATGATTTTCTGGATATACGGAGCCGCAAAAACCAGGGTATTAAAATCCGGATTAAGGTATCTGCCGAGACCGTCCAGCGTGATATATGCTTTAATCAGCAGGGCAAGATCGGCTGGCAAAATCAGCTTGTGATCTCTTAATAATGCCATCAGATCGCTTAACATGGCAGTGAGACTTAAATCCTTCAGGGACAGGGAACTGTATTGATCAACGAATGCCTCTATTTCAACGATAAGCGCTTGTTCATCCGTATAAATATTATCTGACCAGTCTTCGAGTATTTCTGCCACTTTAGTTGGGGCGTGGTTGATCATGCCGTACAGCAAACTGACAACTTGCTCCCTGCGCTCCTCAGTTAACCGGCCAACCATCCCGAAATCGATAAATGCCAGTCTGTTGTCAGGAAGATAAAACACATTTCCAGGATGCGGGTCAGCGTGAAAAAAACCGTCTTCCATTATCATTTTCATGACTGCCTGGGTGCCTCGATCAGCCAGCAGTTTTCTATCCAGCCCCATTTTTTCCATAGACTCAAGATCCCTGCCTTGAATACCCTGGATATATTCCTGGACATTGAGTCTTTCTCCGGTCCATTGCCAATAGACTTTAGGAATCATGATATTGAGATCATCGGCTAAATTAGCGGCGACCCGTTCTGCATTTCTACACTCGCCGGCAAGGTCCAGTTCCCGCCGCAATGACTGGTTAAACTGACGAAGCACTTCTTTCGGATGGAAGCGGCGAATTTCGGGTGATTCAGATTCTGCGATATCAACAATGCGTTGCAAAAGACGCAAATCAGCCTCAATTATTTTGCGCAGGCCGGGCCGCCTAACTTTGATAATAACCTGTGTTCCGTCTTTTAGCACCGCTTTATGAACCTGAGCAATTGACGCCGCAGCAAGAGGTTGTCTGTCAACCTCCGAAAAGATATCATCGATGCTGCCACCAATATCTTCTTCAATCTGGGGCAGCAAATCCTCAAAAGGTACGGGAGGCGCCTGGTCCTGAAGTTTTTCAAACTCGGCAATATATTGAGGTGAAAATAAATCGACACGCGTGGCAAGAATCTGTCCCAGCTTGATGAAGGTAGGCCCCAGGTCCTCTAAAGCTCGCCGTATGCGTTGCGGTGTGTCAAGCTTGATATACTCTTCCGTATGCTGCCAATGCAGCACTTTGCCGGCGCTTTCCAGCGCCCTGCCAATCCCCAGACCACGGACAAAGCTGCCAAATCCATAGCGTATCAATACCGATGCGATATCATGAACTCTACCGAGATCCCGGGCTGCATTTAACATTTCCCACAACATAGCATTCCAGGGTTGTTATTTTTTGGAACGAGACGGCTGAAGACTTTCAGCGATTCCCGATAAAATACCGCTGCCTATTTGTGCCAACGTGACAGTTGCTGAAACCGTGCTTGAAATAACCGTCTCCTTGCCCAAATGCGGCAACTCTTTCAGCGCTTCCAGGGCAGTTACAGCTTGTTTGCCGACAGTCGTTCCGCTTTGTCGTGCATGACTGACAAAATCGCCAACTATATCGGCAACAACCAGATTACCCTTAACAACTTTCTCCAAAGTGTCCAAAAACATGCCTTCCAAATCCTGTAAGTCTCTGGATGCACTATCAAGATCATGTTGCGAGTATTCATTTACTTTGGAAGCGGCTTCTTCAATAGCCAGTTTGGAAGCTTCTGCGGCAATCGCCAAGGCATCATCCAATGCCGAGGCGGCGTGTGTAAACACCTCTTTGGCATGTTCACCTTGAGTTGTCATACCCTCATTAATACCTTTACTAACCTCTTCAGCAACATTTTTTATATTTTCCATATCCAGTTGCCGTTCTGTCAGTGCCTTCAGCGTAATATTCCTGATTTTGTCATGAACATCAGAACCCGATTCCACCGCTTCCCGGGTTGCTTCTTGAACATCTTGTTGTTGGTTTGTGTCAGTCATAGTCGGCCTCCCGATCAATAAGATAAATGAAAACAGCTGCGCTAATTCATATGTTAAAAAAGTAAGCGCTAAAAGATTTATAACAATTTATAAACCTGCTCAGAGTATTTAATTATCACCGGCTTCAGCTTCCTTTAGCACCTGGACCTATTAATAAAGCAATAATCTAATGGCAATTACTCAAGGTCAATTTCCCCTTCAATCGAGTAATTCAAATCAATAGCGGGAATATTCAGCGTCATTTTAACAGCCAAAGTCTCTGCACCGCTTATTATCCTGGATTCAATCGCTTTCTGGACTGCATGTTCAATTTCACGCTGCGATGTAACACCCACTTTTTTCAGATATTTTCTGACTTCCATGTTCAAGGTGTCTTCATTCATACTGACCTCCCGCTTGATTAAAATTATGAAACTGTTTTTATTAAAACAGGTGCTGGACTTGACTTCAAAATGTGCGGCAAATGATATTGGTATCACCACTTCAGTCATCAATATAACAAGAGGATGAAGTCATTCCATCCCAGGATTTAATCATATTTAATATATTTGAACCTTGGATCATCAGGCGTACCTTCCAATGCGCCGCCCTCTTTTCCGGGTTGCCACATAATGACATCCTCGATTTTGTGCGCAAGTTCAAAATCCTTGTTGGTAATACCCTTTGCCGCATGATTCACTAGCTTGACAATCACAAAAGCATAGGAAACAGTAAGGTCTGGATGATGAAAGGCTGCCTCCGCCAAATGTCCGACCGCATTAACAACCATCAACGTTCCTTTCCAGCCGCTGGTTTTGTATTTGCGTCGAATCCAGCCATTTTCCAGATACCAGTGCGGCAGTTCTTCCTTCAAGCGTTCTTCAACCTCTGAATCGCTATAAGTATCTTCATGTTTGCGTTCTCTCCATCCCATAATGTTTCCCCTTGTTTAAATTTAAAACAATAACGACAAAAATAATTAAACCACAAAGCTTCAAAAATTTGCCGCTCACTGAGTTTGGATTATATACACAATTCTGTTGTTAAGCCAAAACAGCCTCTTCCAATACAAAATAAATCTGAGTTGGTCAAACCTTGAACGGTAATTCGCCTGACGCCCTTCGGGTTAATGCAAATCTGTTCCAGACAGATTTATATCGAAGCCGTAGACAGTGAAGCAAATAAGACTCCATGGGTGGTTTGAACTTGCCATCAATGGCGCTGGATACCCGCTTAACGGCAAGTATGTCGATCTTGCACATCATGTGACAAAGTAGAATTCAGGCCTTTGAATATTTGCGACAGATCCTAAAAAGAGATGCTATCCTCTTGTATCAGATTCTAACAGCTAACTTTATTAAGTGAAATTATGAAATTCAGTTATATGACTTTATTTGTTTTACTGGCCGGTTTAAGCGGTTGTGCCCCCCATAATAATAAGCCACTTCAGACGATACAGCCTACCGGTACCTTGATCATCAAACCAATCAGTTTTAAGAAAGACGCTGATATCAGAGATGCAGTCAAACAGGAATGCGGCCTGGATGGAAAGCTGACTCAGTTCATAAAAGAAAATGCATCCGGACAGTATGCAAATATTGTCACGGATTCAAATACCGGGCCGGCAGAGTTATGCGATGGACGCCTGGCGAGCGTCAAACCGGTAACCTTTGTCATGTCGTTTGAAGACGGTTGGGTCTGGCATATTGTGTTGCGCGAGAAAACCAGCGTCGGCCTGATTGTTCCGACCGGACGCACCCGAGGAATGGACCGGCAGCAACGCGAAGTGTTCTTCAAGCAAACCTGCGCAAGTCTTCCGCATCTGTGCAAACTGCTGGAACCCGCTTGTTTTATTGAAGGCTCGCTGCAATTCCGGCCGGATTATTCCTATTATTCCAATAATATCTGCGGCGAAAACTACTACTGCATCGGCGACGCCGCAACCTTTGTCGATCCTATTTTTTCCCACGGCGTGCAAAACGCCTTATACAATGCCGCCGCCGCGACGCTGGCGATCAAGGAATCCCTCAAAAACAAAAAACAGCGATTACGTTACAGCCAGTTGTGCGAAAGCCGCATGCAGCAGTTTTACGGTTTTTCAAGAGCTTTGTCGTTGGGCGATTTCGGCTGCAACGGCGTTAATCCGGGGCTGGTGAAAAATCTGATGAAATCACTGCCCCCGCTGGAGCTGGAATTGATCCTGGTCGCTTCGGAAATGACTAACCGCTCGAAAAACTTCCGAAAGCTAGCCAAGGAAGCGGGTGTGTTAGGGCCGTTTGAAGAGAGCTTTTCCAGCCGAAAGAGAGTGCCGATTGTGGCGCTGGATTTTTAAAGGAAGGTCGTAAAGCCGTTATAATCTCTAATTGTCAGGATGCCGCTGATGATAGAAGATGATTTATGCGCGTCACTGATTAAGCTCATTAAGCTCATATTGATATGCGAATTTTCTTAAAATTAATCATTCCACAGACTATAAATTTTCATTAAAGCCTTATTCTGAAGGACAGATAAGGGTAAAGTAAGAGATATTCGTGACGAAATTATCCCTTGTCATATTTTTCATATTCTGAGTTTTTTGTATTTTAATAGTTGAGTAAGGTTGACCCGTTAATATTCCAGGTATCACTATTTGCCCATTAGTAACACTATGGATATGTTGAATGCATAAAATAACAACAAAATGGGGCTACCAACTTAAGGCGGGACATTAACCGTTCGCCCTGAGCTTGTCGAAGGGTGCGTGGTCAAGCCGCTCATGGTTCGACAAACTCACCACGAACGGCTTACCTTTATTTTTGTCCCGCCTTAAGTTGGTAGCCCAAAATGGCAAGTGACGCTACCACAAGCTGTTTGCAATGCAATGGCCTTGCAGCCCCGGGATTATGTTGAGGTTTTTGCGCGTGACGGCGTGGCGCATATCGTCAAGATGAATTCCGATAATCTTACGGGTAAGTTTAACTATCTGATCAAAGACAAAGAATTCCCGTCTGCTGAAGAAATAAAAAACGCGATAAAAAAAACACGCTGTTCATAAGTTTCTAGCTGATGATTGCAATTGATACGAATGTTCTACTTCGGTTTTTGTTTAAACCAGTAGAATTAGAAGCCTCAGGCAAAATGTAAGATTACGCTTCGCTAATCGAACATACGCACATCCATCTTACGGGTTACTTGATATTGAATGCCATTCTCTGGCAAACGGTATGATGATTGTTTTACTAGCCGCAACATCGCAGCCACTGCCGCTACCGGCATTATCAGCAGGATCAGGTCCCGGCCCACTTGGCATGCCCCAAAAGTTGCCGGTGGCGAAGATCGCGTTCCCCGACATGTTCTGAATGCCGCAGTTGGTCAGGCCATTGAAAGATACGCTGTTGTTGCCGTAGATGTTGTTCTTACTTATGGTAGCGCTGGCCCCAAGCGTCTCGACGCTAATCCCAAAGAATTTATTACCAAGCGCGGCGTTTCGTAGGAGTCGGATATCTGTGCCTTGGATCCCAAAACCAGTGACGTTATTGCTGGCCACATTGTCCTGTATCATGTGTCTGGTACCAACTATGACGAAGCCTTGAGAGCCATTACTGCTGGCCACATTATTGCGGACTTCATTACCGCTCCCGAAAACAGCAATCCCAGCAGCAAGGTTCCCGCTCGCAAAGTTATCCCGGAGCAGATTGGCGCTGCCATTGACAACGAGACCACCCTGGCCATTGGCAAGGGCAGTGTTGCCAGCCACGGTTATATTCGATATGGCGGCGGTACTAAGTCCATTTGCCTTTGCACCGATGATCAAAAAGCCGTGCTTCGGCTGACCGAATACGACGCCGTTAGCCTTGATGTATACCACACTCAGGCTAGCGTCATCCGCGTCCAGCACCGTCATAAGGGGGCCGTCGCTTGAGATAAGCGTCACAGGCTTGTCTACATTTATCATGCCGTAGCCTTGTGCTAATTCTTCGCCTGGCTCGCCAAACGTACCGTTCCTGTTCAAGTCGCCGTAACGTCCTGGCCCTACCTCGATTGTATCTCCTGCATTGGCGTTAGTGATGGCTTGGCTAAGCGAGCGACAAGGGTTATCTCGATTTCCACAGGTGCCGCTGTCTACGCCCTTATTGGCAACGTGCAATATATCGGCCCCCATATCCTGGATTAACCAGATGAAAAATACGCATGCGAATGCAAAGACCAGAATTGCTGCAACAACCCCCTTTACAGTTCCAACGGGTCTGTTCATGATCATTTCCTCAGTTAAAACAATGGTATCAGACTCTGAGGTATCCCCACTACGAACTATTTTGCGCAGTATTGCAAACATTTCTTCTAAATAGCTGGCAACAGCTGATGAGCAGATGGCTATCTCTTGGGCAGCGCAAGTCACCAGCGAGCCTTTGCTTCGATAGCGTAACAATGTGCGTTCAAGAAAATAAGCGGCTTTTGCTTGGGAACGCGCCACACTACGCCAAGTGGCAAAGTGATCCAATTAGCCAAAGCTTTGATACAGACAGACACTGCGGTCATCAGCAAATCTTGCACATAAACTGGTTCCAAAAGCAACACCGCCAGCGGCGGTACGACTCGCTGTCGTAGTAGTATCAAGGCCTTGACCACCAAAAGGAAAAAAAGAAAAAACGTAAACGACCATAGCCGTATTGTTGATTGACTGCATCGGATTAGCTGAAAAATGGAAAACGACATCAACAGGCGTATCATCAATTGGGCTATTTGCTTCAAGAATTTCCAAGTATGGCATTTGTCGTAAGTAGGTGATCAAAAGTCTTTTAACAAAAATCAATTAAAGCAATAAGTTATCATATTAACATTTGAAGATACCTTATATTCCATGCCATGCTGACTGTCAACCCGCTATCACCCGAAGAAATTCAAACCTTAGAAGAAATGCACAAGAATCACGCGTGCCATGCTCCCCGAATAAGAGCCCATGCTATTTTATTAAGTAATACTGGATTTAAGCTGACGGAGCTTTCCAGTATCTATAATATTTGTCGGCAAACGGCGGCAACATGGCTACATGCTTGGAAAGACGGCGGCATTTGTGCGTTATTTGATAAGCCACGCAGTGGTCGTCCGCATATTTTGTGCAACGAAGCAGAAGTTGATGCGATTACATGTGTCAATCAATCGCCAAGATCATTAAAAAAAGTGCTGGCTGAATTAACTGCGAGCCTTGATTTAACAATCAGTCCCAGCCTCTCAACACTTAAAAGAGTTTGTAAACGAGCAGGGTTAAATTGGAAACGGATTCGAAAATCATTGAGATCAAAACGTGATCCTGATTTATTTGAACAGTCTCGCCAACAATTGGCTACGCTTATCGAACAATCCCAACAAAAAGCAATTGATTTGTTTTATTTTGACGAATCAGGTTTTACCTTGGAGCCTTGTGTCCCCTATGCCTGGCAACCTCGAGGCGAAACAATTGAAGTTCCCTGCGCCAAAAGCAAGCGACTTAATGTGTTAGGTTTTGTTAATCGAGAATGCTCGTTTACTTCCGTCGTATTTGAAGGCAGCATAACCAGTGCTGTTGTTGTGGCCAGTATTGATCATTTTATCTCAACACTTCAGCGACAGACTGCACTGGTCATGGACAATGCTTCAATTCATACGAGCGCAGAGTTTCAAGAAAATATCGAACATTGGCAACAACAAGGCTTAACTATAGTCAATATTGCCCCTTATTCGCCTGAACTTAATATTATTGAAATAGTATGGCGAAAAATTAAATATGAATGGATGCCTTTTTCTGCCTATGAATCTTTTCAAAATCTAAAGGAATCTCTGTTCGATATCTTGGCCAATATTGGCAAATCTTACACCGTAAATTTTGCCTGAAAGTAGAATCCCTCCTGAAAATGTTAAATTACTTTTGAACTAATACTTAAAGCTGACACACAGGTTTCTGCACAATGCAATGGATTTGCCGTTAATCGAATTTTTAGCATTGCAAAAGTTCAGGCTCATTCATAAATGAAAAAAACCTCATTCAAAAAATTGGCAAATACTTTGACATCTAACATTCTTCTAAAAACCACGTCCTATTTACGTGAAAAATATAAGAAGGTACTTTTGGGGTATAGATGCCTATAAAGTGGCCGTAAAACTTGCCTTGCCATTTCTTTAGGTTCTAACCAACCAGAAGCACTATTATAAAGTTTGTAAAGTAAACTTAAGCTAAAGGGAACTGGCTTTAATCCAACTTGATCACCGAGAGCAACTAAAGTTTTATATTCAAAACAATTAACATGTTCTAACGGTGCAATCGGCATCATGTCAGATAATGTTAAAGAGTCAATTTCTGTTAGTTTAATAAGTTTTCGATAAATTTTTCGTATATCTGGAACACTTATTTTAATAATACCATTTGGTTCAAGAGCGTTAACTAGATATTCTAATACTTTACGCGGTTCTATTAAATGTTCAAAAACTTGTTCAGTATTAATGAAATTAAACTTTTGTTGAGTTATATCTTCGTAGTCAATAACTGATATACCTATTGATTTAGCATATTCACAACGAAGTGTAGATAATTCCGTTCCCCATACTGAACATCCAAAGGCTCTTGCCATATTAGCCCACTCTGACCAACCTAAACCAAAGTCAAGTATCTTTATTTTACTTTGTGGTAACTTTAAATATTGAATAAGAAAAATAATTTGTTCTGCAAAATATGAATAATCTTTAAGTGTAAATAGACTATTTAATCTTCCCTGTTCACTCTCGGGTATCCATTCATCATAAATTTCCGTTAGTAATTGCTCAGAAGGTATCATTTTTTGATAAATCAAACCACAAGCAGCACACTGGATAAGTTCATAATTAAAATCGAATAGCTTTTTAATATTAACTCTACCTTCATAGTGTTCTTTAAAATAAAATCTCAGCCCTTGAGTATCAAAACTTTGTTGTAACAGTTGCGTATGAGACGCAGAATAACAAGACGGACAACTTTTTCTCTCTATTAAAGTTTTCATATAGTTTTTTTGTACTTCGGATTAAAATCAGGTGATAGGCGGGGAGAAATGCCAGATGTAACCATTCATTTTGCTTTATGAAAATCATTGATGACATGGCTTTTTTCTAATGATCGCAAAAGAATTTCTTGCAAAGTTCAGGGACGAATTAGCCTTGTTTGCCAATTCAAGTAGGCTAATCGTACCATATTGTTGCAGCACTTTCTATCTATGATAGTTACTTGGAAGCTATCATAGAAGAACCCTTGTTAAAACTATCAAATCAATGGCCTGTAGGTTTTTCCAGGTTATTTCCTGTAACTACCAAGATATGACAATGCCGTGACACCTAATACAAGCGTTGACTTGTTACCTTTAGAAGCGCCTAGTTCAGTAGTCCATTTAATCACAGCACTATTGGAGCTTATATTCCCTACATAATAGGAGGTTATGTTAACCTTCGCCATTGGTGCTATCTTAACTGTAGCCGTATTCCTTGAAACGGAGATATTACCGGCAGCATCGCAGGCTTTGACCGTAGTTGTAGGTTGTTCCTCCAGCAACAACAGTATTGGTAAAGCTGGCTACTGCACCCGTCCCAATGTCTGTAACGTTTCTATAGATTTTTGTAACCGGAAACACTTATATTGTCAGTAGTGGATGCATTCCAAGCGAGATTGACCTGTAAAGAGGAACAGGTGATCGCGCTAAGGCCAGAGGGAACAGAAAGGGCGGTGGAATCAACGTTGGTAATGGATATCTAGAATTCATGACCGCCCATATCAGCCGCTGCTCCCCGAATAACCTGAAAGAAGTCTGTAGGCACGCTATTTAGCGGCGTTGCAGCATTGATAACAGGCGAACTTCCAAGTATCTTGAAATAAGCCGGTGTCAAATCGCCAGACGTCGTAGATCCCGTTCTGGCTATCTGCGGATCGCCAATTATGTCGGTTGACGATGCGGCTGCCGGAGGCCTTACAAACCAATTATTATTGGAAAAAGTAATGCCGCCGTTACTTGGCACACTACTATCGGATCCTAAAATAATATTATTCCTAATTTGTGAATTTTTATTAACTATGGCCGGATTTCCTCCCGACCCAGTAGAAAAGCGGCCATCTACGATGGTATTGTTCGCTATTAGATCATTATTCAATCCAGTATTGGGAACAATCGTCCAACTAAAGGCGTCAAAAACAGCATTGTAGATAAAATTATTGGCTTGCCACTTAAGCCGGGACATTTAATAATTTCAAAGGGTTAGGAATTATACGGTTTCGGCTCTTTCGAGCAAGCGGAAGCGCTCCCATTTGTTCAAGTAACCAGGAAAACAGCTCCGGGTGTTCGGTTCCAAATAAGCGTCTCGCGGCCGTTGTCCCATCTTCATGTTTGAGTCCGTAATTATGAATCACCGTTAAGGCTCTCAGGCGTTGCGGCGTCAACCCGCGCCCATTGTGATACAACTGCGCCAGACAGCCATTACGTCCTTCAACTGCCGATGAACTACGGTGGAATTGTCGCACCATCCACTCCGCCCAGGTTAGCCAGCGTTGTATGTCACTGTCCGGCAAGGTGGCACTGAACGGGTGCGCTTCCAGGGTATGGCTGGCTTGCGTCCAGGCTTTGCGATAGTTTTCTCTGGCCTGAGTGTTTTGGGTAAGGTGCAGGTGCTGATGCCAATAAACCACGGGCAACAAGGTTGACGTCAGCGGAATGTGTCAATGACTTTGAGACACCAAGTTGTTTTATTTAGTGTCTAATTGTTGTGTATTTTTGGGCCGAGGTTCTCCTTTGCGTTAGTAGGCGGATTGATCCAAACGGCG
>JAGXGJ010000174.1 GCA_024636875.1 Methylococcaceae bacterium
CTAACTCCCTGAAGTGAGATATGCTAGTTCCCAAGCTCCAGCTTGGGAATTCAATACTGGAAGCTCCAGCTTCCAGTCACGCGAAGCTAGAGCTTCGTCATTTGGGTCCCCAAGCTGGAGCTTGGGAACCAGCGTAAAATTATCATTAGGATAAGTGACGGACATTAGCTGACTCCCTGAATTGTTATTTTTTTCTCATTGCCGTACTTATCCACCAGGATAAGCATAACGGTATCGCCGCATTGCTCAATGGGCAGGCGAATATCCAGCTTTTCACAGGCAGCTGCCCGCATTTCAAAACCGCCATTTATTTGTTGTTTTAAGATTTTTAACTCTTCGGTTTCCTGGGTTTCTTCAAGGGCTTCTTCTAAACGTTTTATCTCCTCGCTTATCAGGTCTTCCGCCCAAAAAACCCGCGATAATTTAAACACATTATCTTGGTAATCCAAATCCACCAGCACCATCGAAAGCGTGGCAAAATTAGGAAAGTCTTCGGGGTCAGTCGCCAAGGTATTCGCTCGAAATTGAGTCAGACGGATAACATGATCCTGACCACCCAAACTAAAAACATCCTGATTTTCGGTAACCGACGTTAAGCAAGACCATTCCACCAGCGGTTGCGAGATAAAATCAAGCCCTATTGCATCAATCACCGCATTCACATCGGCCTCGGAGGACGGTTGTTGCAATGCGCCCGCCTTATTGTTTTCCAGCAAGCGTTGTAATACCGACAACGGCACCTTCAGAAAAATATAACGGGTATTGCCGCGCTTGATTTCATCCTGCATAAAGTTCATTGCAACAATCGGCGCGATAATATAAAACCGGTCACCCGCCTGTCCGCCCGTAACATTGTGCAGGCTGTCCGCAAAACTTATCTCCAGCACCATATCCTTGTTATTGGGATAATCCCAGACAAACGCGGGATCACCGCCAATATAACCGTCGACGTCAAAGGCCTTAATCTTATGCGTTGCCTCACGCAGGTTAAATAACTGCATGACAAATGGCTTGTAATCCTCCCAGGGCAAATGATAGATTTTTTGCTTATCGTAAATTCCCGCATTCAGCAACACAAATTCCTTGGCTTTTAGCGGTTTCGGCTTGGGTGTCTGGTTTTTTGGCTCGATAAAAGAAATCAAAAACGTGATGCGCCCAATCACCACGGCTTTTTCACCCGCTTTTAAGCCGTCAGCGTCTTCAAGTAAACTCAAACGCGACAATTGCAGTTTGTCTTCGGGACAAACCAGTGAAAATTTTTCGGTCGTATTACCGCTCAAGTGTTTATTGGTAAATTCGGCAAGGTCTTCCAATAAGGCATCGGTAATTATTAAATCGCCGCGCCGCGCTTTGTCATAAACCATCAGCAAGCCGCGACTGCCGGATTTGGAATGTTCGGTAAAATCGCTGACACGTTCGTATTCACGGCGCTCATCTTTAGCCAAAGAACCGACATTGCTGGTTAAATTCAATAAGCGTTTTTGGATGGTGTAAATGGCTAACTTGCCGCAATCCATGCCGATCCAGCGGCGATTGAGCTTTTCAGCGGTGGCGAGGGTAGTGCCTGAACCGGCGAAGGCATCCAGAATGATGTCGTTTTCTTGACTACCCGATTGAATTATGCGATCCAGTAGTTCTTCGGACTTTTGGGTTGGATAATATAGTCTCTCATCAGACGTGTTACCAATACGGGAAATATCTGCCCAAACTGACCCTATTGGCTTTCCGTCAAGTTCGTCAAGATACACTTTATAGCCATCTAAGCGTGGTGTACCATCTTTTTTACACAAAATCCTTCCTTTTGCCCAAAGCTCTTCAAGTCCTTCAAAACTTGAGCCCCAACACCTATTTGGTGGTGGTTTTGTGCCTCGCCACTCAAATTGTCTTTTAGAATTAGCACCTGTAAAAGTTAAATCTCGCCCAGTATATAATCGATCATTTTCATCGGATTTAAATCGGTTTAATTGAGCTTTGCTATAACCTGAATAAATTGTTCTGAAAAAGAATCGGTCACTTTTCGTATAGAAAAAGAGTGTGTCATGCGCGCGAGGCATTGTTTTAGTACGCATATTGTGGGCATTTGTTCGTTCCCAAATAACTTCATTCTGGAAATTATCCTCACCAAATATCTCATCAAGTATTGCTTTAATGTAATGGCACTTCTTCCAGTCCAAATGCACATAGATAGAGCCATCATCGGCCAGAATCTCCCGCAACAACACTAGCCGCTCACGGAGAAACTCAATAAACTGTGCGCCCATGACCTTATCCCGATAGGCTTTCTCACGGTCTTTCATAAAGTCTTGTTTGGTAGCAAACGGAGGATCAATATAAATCAGTTTGATCTTGTTTTTGGTGCCGTAACGATTCGCGCCGCGCTGATCGTTATAAATCGCTTTCAGCGCTAACAGATTGTCGCCAAATATCAGCAAATTGCGCCAGTCGTCTTCAAATGAATTATCACTATTGAAACTGCGCATTTCCTGCAACGGCGCTGCAGGTGTACGGCTTAAAATATCCGGCTCGGATTTTTTGCCTTTGTATTGCAGCTCATAAACGGTGGTACGCTCGACATAATCGGCTTCACCAGCAAATAACAGGTTTTTATAATGGGCGGGTAAGGGCTTGCCTTGTTCAATCAATTGAATCAGGCGTTGTTTTTCTTGTTCAGTCAGCGACATATTCTTCCTTAAAAATAACCCGCCGGGGTTTATAGTATTATTAATGCTGCACAGCGGGTTTTGTTGTGTTTATTCTCTGATAAAGAGCGCCTGATGACAACACCAGGCCTGTATATTTCAGTAGTTGTAATTTCTCAGAGGGTTTAATTGAGGTTTCTATGATGAAGGAACCTTTTCACGTAGACCGGTTACTATCGAATTGTTAATCAAAACTTACGAAAAAATACATGTAAATTTGGCGTGACTGTATTGCATAATCTGAGGCCTTAAAGCGGATGCCGCGAAATTTCATAACACTGATTTAAAGATCAGTGGTAAATTGAATCCACCTGAAAAAACGGAAAAGGCTATGAGTTTAACCAGCCTTACCAGTTGTTTTTTGAACCTGGAATTAAAAAGTAATGACAGATCATCACAAGCATAATCATTCCGGCGGGCACCATCACCACCACGTTGCCCCGAATAAACAGGGGCGCATTTTTGTATTCGTCATTATCCTGAATATGGTGTTTGTGGTGATCGAATTCAGCTATGGGTACATCGCCAATTCAACAGCATTAGCGGCCGATGCCGGACATAATGTGTCCGATGTGTTGAGTTTGCTGCTAGCATGGAGCGCGATCATTTTGACCCGCAAGCAGCCAAGTCAACGCTATACATACGGATTGCGCAGCACTTCAATTCTGGCGGCTCTTGCCAATGCCATGCTACTGTTAGTTGCCTCTGGTGGCATTGCATGGGAAGCGATTCATCGCTTTTCACAACCACCGGCAGTGGACAGCCTGACAGTGTCGATTGTGGCGGCTGTAGGGATTTTCGTCAATGGTCTGTCAGCATGGCTTTTCATGAAAAGCAGCAAAAAGGATTTGAACATTCGCGGCGCTTATCTCCATATGGCGGCCGATACGGCAGTATCGCTTGCCGTGGTGATCGCAGGTGTGGCTATTTTCTACACAGGCTGGTATTGGCTGGATCCTGTCATCAGTTTAGTGATCGTAATCGTAATTTTGATAGGTACGTGGGGGCTGCTCCTGGATTCTCTGAAACTGGCATTGAACGCTGTGCCGGAAGGCATAGATGTTCCTGCAATCCATGAGTATCTGAATCAATTAAGCGGTGTAACGGATATTCATGATCTGCATATTTGGGGTTTGAGCACCACAGAAACTGCGTTGACAGTCCACCTGGTTATGCCCGAAGGGCACCCCGGCGATGCCTTCATGGATGACATCGTACATACTTTGAATGAACATTACTCAGTCCATCACAGCACTTTGCAAATTGAGCAGGGTACAACCAATCATTCATGCTCACTGACTGTCCCCAACCGGTAAGGCACAATCAATCGATCCTGGTATAATGCCAATCGCCGGGGCCAGTCTTGAATTCAGGACAAATCTCATCGATCCAGGGATTATTACCAAATTGACTCAAAAGAGATTTTGGGTCCCAATATTTAATGATATGCTGCAATTGAATATTGATAAATTAACGCTTGAGTCCGGACATTCTTGATATGAATAGCAAACAGAATAATCAAGTAGTAGGTAATGCAGGGCGCAGGGAATTGCTGGCCTGGGCTTTGTTTGATTTTGCCAACTCCGGCTATACCACCGTGGTGCAAACCACGATATTCAGCGCCTATTTCGTTGCTGTGGTTGCCGGCGCAGCTCAAGGCGTTACACCCGGTTTATCGACACTGCTTTGGTCGCTGGCTATCGGCATCGCTAATTTTATAGTCATGATCAGCGGACCATTAATCGGTGCGATTGCCGATCATCGGGCTTGCAAGAAACGTTTTCTGCTGATTTCCTCGTTGGGCTGCATATTTTCGACAGCCCTGTTGGCGCTGGTCGGTCCCGGCGATATATGGCTGGGAATGGTGCTGGTCACCCTTTCAGCCATCATGTTTGCCAGCGGCGAAAACCTGATTGCCGCATTTTTGCCAGAGATAGTGCCCGAGAAGAATATGGGCAGAATGTCCGGTTATGGCTGGAGTCTGGGGTATTTTGGAGGTCTTCTGACATTAGGGATTTGTCTGGCCTATATCACCTGGGCCAAGCAACATGGCTTGTCAGAAACCCGGTTTGTACCTGATACGCTGTTGATCACCGCTGCAATCTTTGCGTTGACCGCCACCCCTACTTTTCTTTGGCTGCATGAGCGGGCAATACCCGTTGCATGGGACAAAAGCATGTCTCTTCTACAAATAAGTTATGCCCGATTGGCTCACACATTTAATGAAGCGGCACGCTTTCGTGATTTGCTCTGGTTTTTGATAACATTGGGTGTGTATCAGTCGGGTGTCAGCACTGTTGTGGTTCTGTCCGCCATTTATGCACGGGAGGTCATGGGTTTTGACACACAGTCGCTGATTGTGCTGATCATGGTTGTTAATGTGACAGCTGCTGTCGGTGCTTTTATCTGCGGGCACTTGCAAGACCGGATAGGGTCGGTCCCCACGCTGGCAATTACACTGGTCATCTGGATTGTTGCAGTGCTGATGGCTTTATTTGCCAGCCAGCCGGGCCATATGTGGATAGCCGGAAATATTATTGGGCTGGCTATGGGTGCGAGCCAGGCTGTCGGGCGTGCTCTGGTCAGTAAATTTTCCCCTGCCGAGCGGGCTGGTGAATTTTTGGGGTTATGGGGATTGGTCAATCGCTTGTCCGCTATAGTAGGACCCTTGAGCTATGGACTGATAAATTACTGGAGTAATGGAGATCACCGGATGTCATTGCTGTCGACTTTATCTTTTTTTATCGTTGGTCTGCTTTTATTGTTTAAAGTTGATGAAAGACGAGGCAAGGCCGCTGTGATCATACCTGTTTCACTTGTTTATCCGGAAGATGCGGCGATGCCGGAAAAGTAGCAATAAAACCAGCGCATCTGGACCCGGCATGACTATAACAGGGTCTGCATGTTGCGATCATGCACATTCCTGAGCCATTATCCTGTGCAGCATTTTTCATAGTCACTGCTTCAGGCAATAAATTATTTTACCAGCCTGTAAAGTATGGGTAGCCCGGCCCTTTAGTATCTGCCCCCAGAAAGGCGTATTGTTGCCCTGGCTTTGCCAGTTTTCCGAGTTGACCTGCCAGTCCAGTTCTGGATCAAAGACGCACACGTCTGCCGGAAACCCCGGCGTTAAAGCGCCGCTCTTTAAACGCAGAATTTGTGCCGGATTGTTGCTCAGTGCTGCGATGCCCTGTTCCAGCGTTATGACCTGCTGCGCTACCAGCTTGAGCATTAATGGCAACACTGTTTCCAGTGCGGAAATTCCAGGTTCTGTCTCTGGAAATGCGCCCAGCTTGGCATCGATATCATGCGGTTGATGGTCGGAACAAATGCTGTCAAGGGCGCCGCCGGCCAGCCCCTGTCTCAGATACTGTTTATCCGCTTCGGTACGCAAGGGCGGCAGCACATGGTAGGCGCTATCAAAAGGCGCTATATCATTTTCGGTTAAATGCAGTTGATGCATGGCGACATCGGCGCAGACATTCAAGCCATACTTTTTTGCCTGGTGTATTTTAATCACTGAACGTTTGCAGCTTAATTGGCCAAAATGCACGCGGCAGCCGGTCAGCTCGGCTAATTCCAGACATTGCGCTAACGCTATGGTTTCCGCCGCATCGGGAATGCTTGGCAAACCATAACGGGTTGCAAAAGCACCTTCATGCGCGCAGCCGTTGTTGCCCAGCCAATAATCGTTGGATCGAAACATTAATAATAAATCATGGCTCGCTGCATATTCCATTGCCCGTCTTAATACCAATAGATTTTTCACTGGCTGGCTGGCATTGCCAACTGCAATACAGCCAGCCTGCTTAAGCGATAGCATGGAGCTTAATTCGGTGCCTTCCAGTTTTTGGGTGAGCGCTGCAATCGGATAGATCTGGGGGTATTGCGCTTTTTCCGCCAAATCCTTGATGAGTTCTGCAATAGCGGGAGTGTCAATGACTGGAATAGTATCCGGCTGTAAACACAAAGTGGTAATGCCTCCGCTTGCAGCCGCAATTGTTTCACTTTTGAAAGTCGCTTTACGGCTTTGTCCCGGCTCCCGCAAGCGGGTACTCAAGTCTATAAAGCCAGGACAAACAATTTGATTATAAGCATCGATAACGATATCGGGTTTAAAGCCTGCGGGTTCGTTAGTCACAGAGATGATTTTCCCGTCAGCAATATAAACGCAGCCGGTACGATCTATGCTGTTGGCGGGATCGATAATTCTTCCCTGCTTGATGTGTATCTGGTTCATCCTGAAGCCCCCTGTTTCTGCATCGCCATAGCCATGATTGCCATACGAATAGCGATGCCATTGCTGACTTGTTTGAGTATGACGGACTGAGGGCCATCCGCTACTTTTGAATCGATTTCCACACCCCGGTTAATCGGTCCGGGGTGCATAACGATGGCGCCGGGTTTGGCGAGTTTCAGTTTATCTTCAGTCAGCCCGAAACATTTGAAATATTCGCTTTCACTGGGCAGCAATGCCGAACTCATGCGTTCCTTCTGCAAGCGCAGCATGATAATGACATCAATATCTGCAAGTCCGTCTGTCAAATTATGTGAAACACTCACGCCCAAACTTTCCACATGTGCAGGCAATAAAGTCTTCGGGGCGATCACTCTGACTTCGGCTGCGCCCAACGTGTTTAAGGCTTGAATCTCCGAGCGGGCGACTCTTGAGTGCAGTATATCGCCAATAATGGCTACTCGCAGATTAGCGAAATCCTGTTTTATCTGCCGGATGGTAAACATATCCAGCATCGCCTGTGTCGGGTGCGCGTGCTGCCCGTCACCGGCATTGATGACACTGATATTAGGCGCGGTATGCTGGGCAATAAAATGGGCTGCGCCGCTGATCGCGTGGCGGACGACAAACATGTCGACAAACATCGCTTCCAGATTGCGTATCGTGTCGAGCAGACTTTCACCCTTCGATGTTGATGAAGTCGACATGCTCATACTTAAAACATCGGCAGACAAGCGCTTGGCGGCAAGTTCAAAGGTAGTCCGTGTGCGTGTGCTGTTTTCAAAAAACAGATTGACTATCGTCTTGCCACGCAACAGCGGAACTTTTTTGACCTGTTGACCAGTCATGCCGATAAAAGAGTCGGCTGTATCGAGAATTTCTGTCAACAGCCTCCTGCTCAAGCCCTCAATGGTCAAGAAGTGTTTAAGCTTGCCTTCCGAATTTAGCTGAAGGTTGTCAGGCATAACTTATGCTGCCGCATCCATGGTTTGTAAATGAACGGCCAGGGAATCGGGGCCTGTCAATTTGATGCGCTGATCGGCATTCAGCGTGATGCTCGTCCCGACACAATCAGGACACAGTGGAATTTGTCTGCCGTCCCGTTCTATCAGCACCGCCAAAACCACCTGATTCGGCCGGCCATAATCAAAAATCTCATTCAGCGCCGCACGTATTGTTCTGCCGGTATAGAAGACATCATCAATCAGAATAATATCTCGACCCTCCATATGCATGGGCAGCTGGCTCGGTTTGACATTGGGATTAACGCCGATTTGTGAAAAATCGTCGCGATAAAATGAAATGTCCAGCAAGCCCAAGGGTTCATTAATCTTAAGCCGCCGATGCATAATCTCTGCAATCCATACGCCGCCGGTACGAATGCCTATCATCAGCGGATTATTCAGCTGTCTTTCGATGATGATACGCTTTAGATCCGTTTCCAGTTTATCAAGTAATACGTCTATTTCTAACACCTTTGATCCTTGTTTGTATGGTTATTGAGCCAGGTTTGTAAAATAAGCTGGGCTGCAAGTTGATCCTGCACTTCCCAAAGCCTGGTCGCACTGAGTCTGACTTCATCAAACAATAATTGCTTGGCCTCGTATGTCGTCAAAGTTTCATCCTGTTGATAGACAGGCAGTTGATAACGGCCCTCCAGTTGCCGGCAAAATTTTAGCATAAGCGGCGTGATCGGGTTGTCGGAACCGTCAGACTGTTTGGAAATACCCACCACCAGACCCGCGGGGCGCCACTCCTGTATCAGTTTGCTGATGATGTTCCAATCGGGATTCTGATTGATCGAACGAATGGTTTGCAAAGGACTTGCTGTCGCAGTAATGGTTTGACCAACAGCGGCGCCAATTTTTTTATTGCCGAAATCAAAGCCCAGATAAGTACCTTTACAGAAGACAGAGGACTGAGGACTGAGGACAGCCAACTCCGTCTTCTGTCTTCTGTCCTCTGTCTGCTGATCAACCATGTCCGGCCGGCGTGGTTAACTGATTAATATCAATACCAATTTGGCCAGCCGCCGCCTGCCAGCGCAAGTCGATCGGCGTATCAAATAAAACATGTTTGCCATACGGGGTATTTAACCAGGCATTGCTCAGTATTTCCTGTTCCAATTGGCCTACACCCCAACCGGCATAACCCAGAGCCACCAGATACTGCTCAGGACCCTTACCCATCGCAATAGCCTCAATAACATCACGGGATGTCGTCAGGGAAATTGACTCTGAAACGAGCATCGTGGCATCCCACTTGCCACAGGTAGGGTGCAGTACAAAACCAC
The DNA here is from genome assembly GCA_024636875.1 of Methylococcaceae bacterium. GTDB lineage: Bacteria > Pseudomonadota > Gammaproteobacteria > Methylococcales > Methylomonadaceae > JAGXGJ01. The sequence continues at coordinate 9,230 of JAGXGJ010000174.1, forward strand.
GCTCCTGTTGCACCGGACCTCCTGAAAAAACAGGAGTCTCCGCAGCGCTAAGCGAAGTAACGGGTATATTCATTTGTTTAAAAATATCGCCCAGCTTCATCTCGGTTGACCTGTTAATAACGATACCTAATGCTCCTTCTTCATTGTGCTGGCACAAGTAGGTAACGGTATGAAAAAAATTAGGGTCTGCCAGATTAGGCATGGCGATAATAAACTGGTTATTCAGGTAAGTGGATTGATTCATGTGTCTTAGTATCGAAGGTTATGGTTGACTCTGCAACGGTTATCGTGTGACCAGACCTGATTCATCAGAGAATTTCCAGATCCGGGTAATCACCAAAACATCAAGTTCTTTACGTAAATCCAGGGGCAGGGGTGCAAATGGCGCACTCATGCGGACTATCTTTTTAGCAGCCTCATCCAGCTCGGGATTTCCAGAAGACCTGTTTATGCGAATACTGTATATACTGCCATCAGCATTAATCCCTACATCCATCGTTAATATTCCCGAGAAATTTTTCCTGGCAGCGACTTCCGGGTAATTAAGATTGCCCATCCGCTCTACTTTATTTTCCCAGTCCTTCATATATTGTGCGGCGATATATTTATGGGCGCTTACCGAATCAACAAACTTGATTTGGGTTTGCTCATCGCTGGGTCTTTTTTGCATGATTTCCGAGCCCAATTGTGCAATTTGCTGTTGTAATGACTCTGCCGTTATCTGCGCTTGTTTTTCAGTCTGGGTGTCTTCGGCCGGTTTACTTGCTGCAACTATCTTCTTCTCAGACTTTTGCCTGGTTATTAATTTTGGAGCCGCCTTGGGCTTGCTCGCTTCGGGTGCTATCTTTCTAATTTGCCTGGTCTGTTTATTGGCCTGGCTGGGTGGTTGCTGTTTAGGTGATTCCGGTTTCCTGGTTTTTTCACCTGCGCCCGTTTGATTTTCCTGCGCTAAAAATCTTGCCTGTTCCGGAGCTTTTTTTGCAGGCGTGTTGACCAGCGTAATATCTATCGATCTGTTAATCTTCGCAGGTTGGGGTGTAGTGAAGTTTATTCCCAATACCAGAACAATATGAACAATGGCAGCAACAAACAGGGCTACTAAAAGTGAATCACCACTGGATAAAGACGCAGGCTGCTCGAACATTGCGTAATCGGACATAGCTATTGTAGTGTTTTCTCAATATGATCCATCAGCAGACCGGCAATATTAAGTCCGAATTGCTTATCCAGTTCCTGAACGCAAGTTGGACTGGTGACGTTAATTTCGGTCAAGGTATCGCCTATGACATCGAGTCCGGCAAAAACCAGGCCTTTTTCGCGCAGCGTCGGCCCTACCTGATTGGCAATCCACCAATCTTTTTCGGTTAATTTCCGGCCTTCGGCACGTCCTCCCGCAGCCAGATTGCCTCGGGTTTCACCCTGCGCGGGGATACGCGCAAGAGCATAGGGAACCGCTTCGCCATTGACCACGAGGATGCGCTTGTCGCCGTCTTTAATTTCCGGCAGATATTTTTGCGCCATCACATAGCGGCTATTGTATTGAGTCATTGTTTCCAGAATTACACTAAGATTAGGATCATTTTGGCGCAAATGAAAAATAGAAGTTCCCCCCATTCCATCCAGCGGCTTCAAAATAATTTCTTCTTGTTCCTTCAGGAAACTTCGTATCCTTGCCGGCTCTCTGGCCACCAGTGTTTCCGCACAGCACTGTGGAAACCAGGCGGTAAAAAGCTTTTCATTGGCATCCCGCAATGACTGGGGCTTGTTAACGACATAGACACCCATACTTTCGGCGCGTTCCAATAAATAAGTGGCATAGATATATTCCTGATCAAAAGGCGGGTCCTTGCGCATCATAATAACATCCAGCTGATCGAGTGGAATATCCTGCCCGGAAATAAACTGGTGCCACTGCTGTTCATCCCTCTGCACATTCAGCGTCCGGGTTCTGGCATAGGCTCTGCCATTTCTTAGAAACAAATCATTCAGCTCCATATAATGCAGCTCCCAGCCTCTGGCCTGGGCTTCTAGCAGCATGGCAAAGCTGGTATCTTTTTTGATATTGATATGGCCAATGGGATCCATGACCATGCCGAGTTTTATAGGCATTATTGTTCCGTTATTATTACTTGAAATAGGCGTACCGGATTTATTTCAGGGCGCGGCACAAGGCTTTACAATTTCGAATTCATATATATAATCAACAACCTGAGTGCGGCCAGCAGTATAGGAGCCAAAGTTGGTAAAGCGACCTTTGTAATACCCTCACCCTAACCCTCTCCCAAAGGGAGAGGGTGCTTTGTGTCGCTTTACCAACGTCGGACTCTATATCTGCACCGGTGTGTTGCATTCACGATAAATCAATTACTTATAGTGTATGGTTTGATTGCCCCGGGGTTTATTTTATAGATTGTTATTTACCTTGAAAAGAATTTTTGGTATAAAGGTTGGCTAACTTTTGAATTCAGGCACACAAAGAGGTTAATCATGTCCAGAGTATGTCAAGTAACGGGTAAACACCCAGTTACAGGTAATAACGTATCACACGCAAACAACAGAACCAAGAGACGTTTTCTCCCAAACCTGCAACAGCACAGATTCTGGGTAGAAAGCGAAAACCGTTGGGTGCGTCTTAGAGTTTCCACGAAAGCAATGCGTATCATTGATAAAAACGGCATAGACGCTGTTCTGGCGGATTTGCGTAAAAACGGCACAAAAGTTTAAGGGGACAAGAAAATGCGCGATAAAATTAAACTGATTTCTTCCGAAGGCACAGGCCATTTTTATACCACAACTAAAAACAAGCGTACAATGCCCGAAAAAATGGAGATTAAAAAATTTGATCCTGTTGTCCGCAGACATGTTATTTACAAAGAAGCCAAAATCAAATAATTATTGGTTTTAATGTCTTTCGAACAGCTCGGCTTAACCGATGAACTCCTTAAAGCAGTTGCTGAACAAGGTTACATCACACCCACGCCTGTGCAACAGAAGGCCATTCCACTCATTCTTGAAGGCCGGGATGTGCTGGCTGGCGCTCAGACGGGTACAGGGAAAACCGCCAGTTTTACCTTGCCATTATTGCAGCGCCTGGCTGAAAACAGTGATCCGCACCAAAAGCCGCGCCGGGTTCGCGCACTTATTTTGGTGCCAACACGAGAATTGGCGGCGCAAGTCTATGAAAGTGTATTAACTTACGGCAAACATTTGCCACTGCATGCCGAGACAGTTGTGGGCGGCGCAAGCATTAGTGTGCAAACCCGTCAGTTACGCAGAGGTTGTGACATCGTCGTGGCAACGCCTGGACGTTTGCTTGACCATCTGCAACAACGCAACATTAATTTATCCAACGTCGAAATACTGGTCTTGGATGAGGCCGATCGTATGCTCGATATGGGTTTTATGCCGGATGTCCGGCAAATAATGTCGCTGATTCCCAAACAGCGGCAAAGCCTGCTGTTTTCCGCCACCGTGCCTGATGCAATAAAAACGCTTGCCGCGTCTGTGCTGAATAATCCGGCGGCCGTTGAGGTGGCAAAGCAAAACGCTACGGCCGATAATGTCTCTGAGCGTGTCTACGGCATTCATCGTGAGTATAAGCGCGAATTGCTGTCCTATCTGATTGGCAGTAATAATTGGCAGCAGGTATTGGTGTTTGTACGCACCAAACACGGCGCGGACCGCCTGGAAAAACAACTTATTGAAGATGGCATCCGCACGACGGCATTGCATGGCGACAAAACCCAGGGTGCTCGCAACAAGGCTCTGGAGTATTTTAAATCGGGTAAAGTTACAGCGCTGGTTGCAACTGATATTGCTGCGCGTGGACTGGATATTGATGAGTTGCCGCATGTGGTGAATTTTGATATGCCGCAGGTGCCCGAAGATTATATTCACCGGATTGGCCGTACCGGACGGGCCGGTTCAAATGGTCAAGCCCTGTCGCTGGTTTGTCCCGAAGAAGCCTGGCTGCTGGCAGAAATTGAAAAACTGCTGAAAAGGCAAATTCCGCGTGCGGCTGATACCGGCTATGAACCGGTTTCGCTAAAGGTAATTGATGCGCCCAGAAAAAAGGCCCCCGATCACATCGCGGGGAAAAAAGATTATCGTCATACCAAAAAAAATACGACTCGCGGCGCTAAACCAGCCCAAGGTGAAAAGCGCAAGCCGCATGGCGAACAACGCAAAGTGAAAAAGTAAGCAATACCCTTGCTTGTTTTATTCCTGAACCGATATCCATGGTATAGCTGGCGCGGCTCATACCAGGACATCTGCTTCCGGACAGATAATGGTTTGTTATAAAGACCTGCCTTCGAAGGGCAGAGTGATATTTATAATCTGGAAAATAATTGCTACAACCGCTGAATCCTGGACAATCGAATCAGGGATTAGCAGCCATATAATGAATGAATAACTTTGGGTTCTGCTGTCGCAGTCTTGCTCTGAGTTGAATTGTGCTTGCATTGAGACCATTTTCTTTACTTCCTGCCAAGTTACATAACAATTGCAAGGACTCATTGCCAATATTGACAGCATCGAAAGTAAAGGTGTTTTTCGCAAGCGCAGGTTTTTTCAGCACTATCCAGGCCGGAAAAAATGAAGCTTCCAGCTCAGGGTCCAGTTCGTTGAATTGCTGCCAATCTTGCAATAACAGACGATTACAGGTGCTTCCAACCAGCGTTTCTGCAGCGGCAGGGAATGTCGTGAAAAGTGTGAACCAACTCTCCAGTCCCGCCAGTTCTTTATTCAACCTAAAACAAGCTTCGCCATAACGAAATATTAAAACCGGCTGTCTGATCCAGTCTGCTTCCCGAATAACAGAAGAGAGTACTTGCTGCCATTGAAATCCTTTAAAGGCAGTAAAACTCAAATGATCATCAGGTGCTTCAGCATCAAAATTCCGGTCAGCAACTTCCACAGAAAGCATGTGCCATAGAGGCGTAAGAAAATCATTCGCAAACTGTCCTAAAACATCAAAAGCAAGTGGCGTAACTGTTTGCAGCAACAATTTGATTTTCCTGTCGCTGCTTTTGCTCGATAGTGTTAATTCATTTTGAAGCGCCAGTAAACGATCAAATTTTTGATAATTTTCGAGAGCCAGTAATTTTAGTTGTCTCATTAAACGCAAGACATCATCTTTACGCTGATCAATGATCGCTTTTACAAGATCATTGACCGCACAAGCTGGGGCGCTGTCAAAAAACAAATCCATTTGTACCCGATCCTGAGCAGGTTCATAACCTGTTGAAAAAATGAGCTCGTTTGCCGGGCAACGACAAAATTGAAGTTTTTGGTTGGTAACCGGGATAAACGAGTTACTAAAAGATCCCAGCTTCAGTTTTCCGGCATAGTGCCGGGCTATTTTCAGATCAGCGATTATTTCCGGGATCACCGTTTTAAAATGATCCTCTAGATAGGGGATTTCCCCATTTCTCCACTTCCGGTAATCAGTGTAATCAAGGTGGCCTTCTCTGAGCAACCAGTTTAAAACTGAAAACTTTCCCTCTTCAAACAGAATTAAATCGACTTGATTGTGGATTATTTGATTCGACATTGAATTATCAATAAATTGAATAATCAGGTTGTAACTTCTCATTAGTTGCAGGTAGGTTATAAATCAATAGCTTACAGAGCGAAAAATTGAAAAACCAAGCCCATTTTCCTAGAAAGCCAGCGTAACTCATTGATTTTTGGTTGGCGGGCAATAAAAAAAACGAATTTTA
>JAGXGJ010000175.1 GCA_024636875.1 Methylococcaceae bacterium
AATTTATGATTTTGTTCATTGCGGTTAAGTCTAAGTTATTTTAGGGCTTATTTTCAAGTTTTTTTTCGAAATAGTCTTAGGCTTAACAGATTTGTAGTGTCTTGGTTTTTCCGCCGCGATAGCGGCTTCGTCCAACAATTGACTACGATGAGGTAATGCACTTGATGATGCACCATATTCTGGAGAGAGAGAAGGTTTCGTTGTGCTGAATGCCTCTAACGGCTTTGAAGGCATAAAAATGATTAAAACCCGGCGTCCGGATTTGATATTGCAGGATATCATGATGCCGGAAATGGACGGCTTCGACTGTCTGCAAGCGATACGCGCAATCCACGGCATGGAATCGTTGCCAATTGTGATGCTTACCGGCGCTGACGATATTGATTCGTCCAAGCGTTCTTTTCAATTAGGCGCAACCGACTATATCGCCAAACCGATCAACTGGCCGATTTTACCGCACCGTCTACGATGTCTTTTACGCGCCAGTCCGGCTTTGAATCCGCTGGAAAAAAATGCTTGATTGGCTGCAAATCGCTGATATGTTGGCTTATCTGAATAACTGACCCGTTATGAGCTTGAAATTGATCGTTTCTTTATTCTGGATATTCCTTATAATGAAGAAGACATGGCAATTTTGGCACCGGCTAAACATCTGTCTTCTGGCGTAGTGGCGAAGGTATTCAGCATGACGAACGAGCTGCTTTTTTGATGCAAGAAGGCTGCGACGTGATTGTCCATATCTTTCTGTACAACAAGTTTGTCTCCGCAGCCGGGTTTGCAGGTTTGTGGAATAATTTGGTGCGTAATCATGCAGGCAGGACAAATCATGACCAATAAACCTCGAATTCTGGCTGTCGATGACGATGTCATGAACCGGATGCTTGTGCGTGAAATACTAAGCAAGAATGGCTTTGAAATCATTGAAGCCGAAAATGGCCGGCAAGGACTGGAATTGTTCGCCAGTACCGGGCCGGATTTGGTGTTGCTCGATGTAATAATGCCGGAAATGGACGGTTTTGATTTTTTACGCTCGCTTAGCGGCGAACAGCTCGGATCCGTACCCATTGTGATGATGACCGCTGTTGAAGATATTCATTGCGTGGAACAAGCTTATCAGCTCGGAGCAGCCGACTTTATTGGTAAACCGATACAATGGTTGCTGCTGCCCTACCGCATTCGCTACGTATTACGAAATCACGAGACCAAGCGATCTCTGCTCAGACAACAAAACGAGTTGCAAGAAAGCGAGGAGCGCCTGCGTCTGTCATTATCCGCAGCCAAACAAGGTTTGTGGGATTTAAATGTCCAAACCGGCTATATCGTCGTGAATGCCGAAAATGCCACCATGCTGGGTTACGATCAGAAAGAGTACTCGGTAATCCCCCTGGATAACTGGTTCGCCGATATACACCCCGATGATCACGATCAGGTTAAAGCCACCTATCTAGGCTATCTGGCCGGTGAACTGGATGAATATCGGGTGGAATTTCGTAAACGATGCGCTGACGGCTCCTGGCTTTGGATGCTATCTATCGGCAGTATTGTGATAAGAAATGAGTATGGCCAACCCTTGCGCATGCTGGGTACTCATACCGATATCAACGACAGCAAGCTCGCTGGAGAAAAACTGCACCAGTTGGCAAAGGTTTTTGAAAATAGCGGAGAAGGCATTATCCTCTGTGATGCCGGTATCCACATTCTCTCCTGTAATCAGGCTTTCACCAACATTACCGGCTATTTGTCCAGCGAAGTGCTCAATAAAATTCCGTGTGTTTTATCTTCACAGCGCCAGGATCAGAGTTATTACCAGCGCATGTGGCAGGCTCTTGAGGAGACCGGTTATTGGCAAGGTGAAATCTGGGATAAGCGCAAAAATGGCGAAACATATCCGGCTTTGCTGGGTATTTCAACAGTCCGCAATACCCAGGGTGCGGTTACTCATTACATTGGCATTTTTTCGGACATCACCGAACGCAAGGCCGCCGAGGCCAAAATCGAATATCTGGCCCGCCATGATCCGCTGACTAATCTGCCTAATCGAACGCTGCTGCGTGACCGTTTTGACCAAGCCATGGCGCATGCGGTTCGTAACAGCGCACTGGTGGCGTTGTTGTTTCTTGATCTGGATCGATTTAAAAAAATCAACGACACCCTGGGTCATGATATTGGCGACCGTTTGTTACAGTGCATTGCCGAGCGCTTGTGCCAGTGTGTACGCGAGGTGGATACCGTGTGCCGGCAAGGTGGTGACGAATTTATCATCATCCTCACCGACGTGCCGGAGATTGAGACAGCTACGCATATTGCTCTGAAAACCCTTGATTGCCTGCACCAGCCGGTTAATATCGAAGGGGCTACGATTACTATCTCGTTCAGCATCGGCATCAGCCTGTTTCCCAACGACGGCATCAGTTTTGATGACCTGCTCAATAAAGCCGATACTGCAATGTACGCCGCCAAAAAAGGAGGCCGCAATACCTTCAGGTTCTTTTCCCCCGACATGAATCTGGCCTCATTCGAACGTATCATTATCGAGAACGGTTTGCGGGTAGCCTTGGAAAAACAGGAATTTCAATTGTATTACCAGCCATTCTATTCATTGCGGGACAGCCTCATTATCGGTGCCGAAGCATTGCTGCGCTGGCAGCCAGAAAATGGCACGAGTATACTGCCGAGTAGATTTATTCCGATTGCCGAAGAGAACGGCTTGATAGTGCCGATTGGAAACTGGGTATTGCAGCAGGCGTGCCTACAAAACCGGCTTTGGCATGATGCCGGCATGAAAATGCTGATCACCGTCAATATCTCGGCGATACAGTTTAAACGAGGCAATCTGGTTGAATCTGTTAAATCTGCCTTGGAATTATCCGGTCTGGCGCCGCAGTATCTGGAACTGGAACTCACTGAATCAGTACTGATTCTAGACACTCATACAGTGCTTGAAGTTATCAAGGAGCTCAAGGCATTCGGTGTTAGTTTTGCGATAGACAATTTTGGTACCGGCTACTCCTCACTGAGTTATCTCAAGCAATTTGCAGTCAATAAGTTAAAGATAGACCAATCGTTTGTTAAAACGCTCAGCTCCGGCGCAAGTGAAGAAACTGTGATTTTGAAAGCCATCATCCAGCTAGGTCAAACCCTGGGTCTACAGACTTTAGCGCAAGGCGTGGAAACCAGCGAACAAGCCGAACAAATAGCAAGCTTGGGCTGCGAGAATGGACAAGGTTTTTTCTGGCATGAACCGATGCCGGCCAGGGATTTTGAAGCCTTGTTCAAGCGTGACTGAGTCAGCGTTGCAGCGTTAACCTATCAGGATGTAATAGCATCGTCAGCCAATTAGGCGAAGACACACAGTAAGAAGCACATAAAATATCTTGATTGCCATACACCTGCTTTGTTATTTTCAATTTATCGTTGATAACCTCAGATGTGTTATTCAGTTTCCTCTAAAGCCATCAAACTGACAGCCGTAATCTCTTTATCCGCCACTAATGCGCTGCAAATCCCCTCCCCCAGATCAATATCCAGCACACGCCAGGCACAAGCCTGTCCATACAGTTCAGGGACCCTTAAAAACTCCGTGGGATTTTCAGGATTAATGACACAGTGATTTAGTCCTAAAGTGATGCCATGCCCCGTGGCTTTTACAAAGGCTTCTTTCCGTGTCCAGAAACGGTAAAACGCCCGGTTTTTTTGGCTTTCCGGCAATTTAGCCCAGTAGACAGCTTCTTCTTCAGCAAAACATTTATCCACTATTCCGGACAGGTTGATTCGTTGTTTACAGATTTCAATGTCGACTCCCAGCTGACACTGCCTGCTTACGGCAATCATTAACCTGTCTGCTGAATGGGACAGATTGAATGCCAGCTCGGGATGATCGGCAAGATAAGGTTTGCCACGCCCGGTTTTTTTTATCCTTATCTTTTCCGGCGGCTGATTAAGGGTTGCGGCTAATACGCTTCTTAAGCGTCCATGCACTTCCACATAACGTTTGTGTAGCAGCGTATTTTTTAATTTTCTTGCCTGAGTTTGCTCGGCTGCATCCAGGACGCGCCAGTAGGCTTGATAATGCACGTCGTCGGTGGTTACCTTGCCATGCCAGATTTCTACTGTTTTAGACTTCATCAATGACCAACTACCGCCCTGCCCTCGCCCCGTCTATCACTGGCCGCGGCCAATGACTTGGTCGCTTTTTTCAACTGCACAGCCTGCATATCGCCATAGCGGAAGCGTGCTTCTTTCAGCTCATGGCCCATCGCGGCCAGACCCTTAATTTCAGAGGCAGTCATCCCGCCCTTCTCATATTCGATCACATCGGGTATAAATTGATGATGGAAACGCGGCACTTGCACCCAGGAATCAGGCCCGTTGCCTTTGGCAAAATCCAGTGCTGCCAGCAGCACCATAGAAATAATACGGCTTCCGCCAGGTGTACCTAATACAGCAACGCTGCTATCGTTTTCAAGAAAGGTTGGCGTCATACTGGACAGCATACGCTTGCCCGGTGCGATGGCATTGGCGACACCACCCACTAGACCGTAGCCATTCATGGCACCCGGAAGACTGGCAAAATCATCCATTTCATCATTCAATAGCACGCCCGTTCCTGCGGCCACAAAACCTGAACCAAAAGGAAAGTTAATGCTGAGCGTTGCAGCAACCCGATTGCCTTCATCGTCAATAATTGAGAAATGGGTGGTGTTAGCGCCTTCAGGTTGTTGCTCTATTTCACCTGACAGCATGCTGCTGGGCAAGGCTTTGTCAAAACGTATGCTGCTGCGCAATCCCGCGGCATAATCCTCGTTCAACAAGCGTTTAACAGGAATGTCGATAAAATCCGCATCACCCATATATAAAGCACGGTCGTGATAAGCACGGCGCATGGCTTCTACTATCAGATGCTTACGGGTCATTTCATCCGTTTTTTGCAAATCGTAGCCCGACAGAATATTTAATGCCTCAATCAAAACGATGCCGCCGGAGGAAGACGGCGCAACACTGGTAATTTTTACTCCGTTGTATTGACCTTTTACCGGTTCCCGCTCGACAATCTGATAAAATTCAAGATCTTCCTTAGTCCAGATACCGCCCGCTTTTTTGACACCCTTAACCAGCTTATCGGCTATGCACCCACTATAAAATCCATCCCGGCCTGATTCGGCCAGTTGCGTTAATGTGTTGGCCAGATCGGGTTGTCTGAGAATTGAATAGGGTTTGGGCAGTTTGCCGCCATTGAGAAATATCCTGGCTGTCTCCGGGTATTGTTTGATCAACCCGGTTCTGAATTTCAGTAACTTAAGGTAGCGATTGCCGATTGCAAAACCAGTCTGAGCAACTCTGATCGCCGGCGCCAAACTTTCTGCCAGCGGCAGCTTCCCGTATTTTTCCGATAAATGCACCAGCCCCGCAGGCATTCCGGGAATAGCCGCCGCTAAAGCGCCGTCGAGGGATAATTTAGCAATCACCTTCCCGTCTTTATCCAGATACATATTCTTGTAGGCTGCCAGTGGTGCTCTCTCACGGCCATCGATCAGTGTTTCAAAACCGTCTTTTTCTCTGTGCAGCAACCAGTAACCGCCGCCGCCCAATCCTGAGCCGGCCGGTTCAACAACCGCCAGCGCGGCGCTGACTGCTACTGCCGCATCAAACACATTGCCGCCTTTATCCAGAATTTCAAATCCCGCAGCCGTGGCCAACGGATGTGCACTGGCAATCGCCACTTTGTGCCCATCGGCATAAACCTGTGCTCCCCAAAAAACAGCCATTAAAAAAATTACTGCATAACGTTTTTTTAACATTTTTTACCTGATTGATATTAGGCGGATAAATAAGGGCATGTACCGCATACCACTACAAAACGTTTCAGAAATATATAAGTCCCGCGATGCCTACCCATCCTGGCTTATTGCCAGCGCACCAGGTAAACCAGCCCCGTAAACAGTGAGTTCTTCCCATATTTTCTGCGGAATAACAACCCTCAAAATAGAGTCTTTTTTAAAAGCAGCAAAGACCCTAACCGTAGGAGGTATTCCCGCCACGAAGAAGCATACGTACAGAGCGCAAAAAGTCAACAACATAAACTGGCAAAGGTAAAAAAACAAACAATAGGAGAGAGGTTGGTACCGTGCTTATCCGGTTGTCTCCCAAGCCCGCTACCAGTAGTATATTGAATATCTGCATCACACTGGAGCAACCGTGGTTATCGACGTGTTTGAGCGAGATGAGTTACCATTTCCGCGCTCACTGCCGGAATTTCAACGCC
>JAGXGJ010000176.1 GCA_024636875.1 Methylococcaceae bacterium
CACAGAAAAACACTGATAAAACATTATGTTGCGCGAGGCTGGCACTTCACCCAAATGGTGTCACAAAGAATTGATGTAACTAGTTGTTTATTCGTGTAAATCCGTGTTCATCTGTGGCTAAACTGCGCTTTCTAGGTTAATCCAGGCAACAAGAAGATTCTGATTTTCACTGCTTTTGCCGATACCGCCAACTATCTGTATGAGCATATTGCCGCCAGTCTGCTGCAAAGTCATCAGTTGCACACAGATAAAGTCACCGGCGGTGACAGCCCAAAATCCACACTCAAACAAAACTATGATTTCCAATCCCTGCTGTCGCTCTTTTCCCCGCGTTCAAAAGAAAAAGCCGCTATTTTTCCGAATGAGCCGGGCGAGATTGATATTCTTATCGGTACGGATTGCATCTCCGAAGGCCAAAATCTTCAGGATTGCGACTATCTAATCAATTACGATATTCATTGGAATCCCGTGCGCATTATTCAGCGTTTCGGGCGTATTGACCGTATTGGTTCGCAGAACGCCAGCATTCAACTGGTAAATTACTGGCCGGATATTACCCTCGACGAATACATCAACCTCAAAGAGCGTGTCGAAAACCGCATGGTGATTGCCGATGTCACCGCGACCGGGGATGACAATGTGCTAAGCGCTCAATCTAATGATGTGTCTTATCGCAGGGAGCAACTACGGCGCTTGCAGGAAGAAGTTATTGAAATGGAAGACCTCAAAACCGGTGTCTCCATTACTGACCTCGGCCTCAATGATTTTCGTATGGATTTGCTCAACTATGTAAAGGCCGCCGGCGACATGGCCGGTGTACCCAGCGGTATGCACGCCGTCGTGCCCGCCGCTCCGGATCGAGGCTTGCTGCCGGGTGTCATTTTCACCTTGCGTAACCTTAACCAGGGCGTCAACATCAATCAACAAAACCGTCTGCATCCGTATTATAGGAACCAAAGTTGGTAAAGCGACCTTTGTAATACCCTCACCCTAACCTTCTCCCAAAGGGAGAGGGGACTTTGTGTCGCTTTACCAACGTCGGACTCTATACCTCGTCTATATCGGCCAGAATGGCGATGTGATTACCAACCACACCGAAGTCAAACGCCTGCTTGATTTAGTGCGTAGCGCCTGCTGTAAAGGCCAAAATCAGCCTATCCCTGATGTTTGCCAGCTTTTTAATCAGAACACCGCAGACGGTCGCAACATGCTGGTCTATTCCGATTTGCTAGGCAAAGCCATTCGTTCCATGATCGATGTGCAGGAAGACAAAGGCCTCGACAGCCTGTTTAGCGGCGGTCGCACCACGGCGCTGATTAACACGATTGCGGGTTTGGACGACTTCGAACTCATTGCGTTTCTAGTTATTCAGTCTGGCGGGCAGGAATAAAAATGAGCCACGCGCTGTTTCACTACCCCAAACAAGCTGCTTTTGAGCGCCCATTACCCAAGAATAAAATTTATGAGCACGCAAAGCCGAGTAGCGCCTTACGTGAGCAATTTGTCACGCAGGTAGACAAGATTGTTTGGCAATACAAATTGGCTCCTGAAACGGTAAACTTGCCCGCCCGGCCCGGCGTACCGGAAATCCAGATTTTTGCCATTGCACTAAAAACGCCGGAACTCAGCGAGGATGTCTTGCGTTGTATTGACCAAGCCATTCCTTTCCCCATCATTTACCAACTCACTTTTGAAGACCGCATCAAATCTAAAGCAGCTTACAAACGTCCCAGTGACGCCGACGCCAGTAAATGGGTGGTTGATAGTTACTTCGAGACCGCTTGGCAAACCAACGACACAGAACGCTCCGAACTGCCCGTTGCACTGGATTTAGCCGGGCTTTATGATCAAATGCTAAGGCGATTTCTGCCGCTGCCGCCCCGAGCAGAGGAAACCCTCAAAGCGCAAGTGGAACGGTTAGGGCAGATTCGGAGTAAACAAAACGAATGTCGCAAAATGGAAGCCCGCTTGCAAAAAGAACAACAATTTAACCGCAAGGTGGAAATCAATACCCAATTGCGCCAACTGAAGCATGAATTGGCAAATCTCATGTAAACCAAGCTGATTTTGTGTAAAGTACACGTAACGTCAATCACAAACGAATAAAGGCAAAAAAATGAACGCAGTCGAGTTTCAAACGACCGTCCATAACGGCATGATCACCTTACCCGGCGATCAACAATCATGGAACGGTAAAAAAATTAAAGTTATTTTGTTAGATGAAGCCGGCCCCGATGTAACAGAAATATCAGCCAATGAATCAACATCCGAAGCTGATTTTTTCAACTGCGCGGGCATTTGGGAAAATCGTGACGACATCAATCAGGAATCCATACACGCTAAGGCATGGCGGAAATAAACAATGAATCAATAGGTAGCCAGAGGTAAAAGTAACTATGAACATCGCCGAAACCATCTACCAACACGTTAAAACAATGCCGATGGCTAAGGCCATTGAAGTATTACACTTTGTTGAATTCCTTGAAACCAGACCGGATGCTATTGCCGGTAAAACTGACGAAACCGAAGCGCTTGAGTTTATACAAAGCTTGCCAATAGGTAAGCGCTCAGACACCGACATTAACAACGATTTTCAGGCATTATGAGATGAATGGAATCAATCGTGAAACTATTTCTGGACGCTTGTAGCATTATTTATTGAACAATTGCACAGTAGTGTTTAGACTAGAGTTTAAACATAGTTTATTGAGGCTACTGGTTATGACTGAAGTCGTGTTGGATATAAAACAATGGGGTAATAATTTAGGTGTGCGCTTACCTTCAGCCATTGTCCGGGAAGCGCATTTAAAAGCCCATCAAAGCGTGCGCTTAACCGTTATCGATGGTCAAATCATCATCACGCCGGTGGATAACAAGCCGCTAACGCTAGAACAACGCTTAGCTTGCTTTGATCCCAAGCGGCACAGCGGCGAAGCAATGGCGGCGCCGCAAAGGTTAGGCGCCGAACAATGGTAAAAAAAAACAGCGCCTGGTTGCCTGATCGCCAAGACATTATCTGGATTGATTGCAATCCTCAAGCAGGGCAGGAAATGCGCGACATCCATCCCTTTCTGGTGTTATCGCCAGGCATTTTTAACGATAAAACCTCGTTAGTCATTGGTTTACCGATGACCACAGCCGCCTATAACGCCGACAACCCTTTTGCGGTTGCTGTCGGTAAAGCTTCAGCTCGTAAGACCGGAAAAACCAGTTACGTTCTTTGTCATCAACCCAAATCATTCGATTGGCGAATACGCAATGCAAAACCGCATCCCATGGGGACATTGCACGATGCTTTTTTTATCCGCGTTTGCGAACTGCTCAATCAAATTATTCAGCTGGTTTAACCCATCACTCAAGCCTTTAACATGATGACAAAACTCACACTGCACAGCCCCGATTTCACGCAAGCCAACATCGCGAAACTGGCCGAACTGTTCCCCAACTGCGTGACAGAAATTAAGGATGGACAGAGCAAGGATGAATTAGGAAGGATGAAGGGGGGAGTGAAAATTCATCCTTCATCCTTGAAATATGCCATCGACTTCGATCAACTGCGGCAAGAGCTGTCACCATTTGTTGTTGAAGGGCCGCAAGAGCGTTATCAGCTCAACTGGCCGGGCAAGCGCGAAGCTTTATTAACCGCCAACGCCCCGATTGCTAAAACCTTGCGTCCCTGTCGTGAGGAAAGCGTAAATTTTGACAGCACGCAAAACCTGTTTATCGAAGGCGATAACCTGGATGCTCTAAAGCTGTTGCAGGAAATCTATCTCGGCAAGGTCAAGATGATTTACATCGATCCGCCGTATAACACCGGCAAGGAATTCATCTACGACGACGATTTTAGCGAAGACACCGCAAGTTATTTCCAGCGTTCCAACCAGAAAGACGAAGCCGGACAACGCATGGTCGCCAACACCGAAACTAATGGCCGCTTCCATTCTGACTGGCTCAGCATGATGTATCCGCGTTTGAAGCTTGCGCGGAATTTGTTGCGGGATGATGGGGTGATATTTATTTCGATTGATGATCATGAAGCACACAACCTTAGAAAAATTTGTAACGAAATATTTGGCGAGGATAACTTCAAAGCAAACATTGTTTGGAGAAGAACCGTGTCTGGAGCAGTTTCAGGGCAAGGATTTTCTGTTAGCCACGATCATGTACTTTGTTATTCCAAAAATTCGAACACAGAATTAGGACGACTGCCAGTTGATGATGAAAAGGAATATAAAAATCCAGACAATGATCCCCGCGGAGGCTACAAAGCTCAAAAACTTGAACGAACTCTCGAAGGCGCCAGACCCAGTATGACTTTTGAGATATTAACCCCCAGTGGTTCTATTACAAGAACATGGGCTGTTAGTCCACAAAAGTTTCAGGAACTTCTTTTAGATAATAGAATTATTTTTAGTAAATCTGGCACACCGTATTACAAACAATTTCTGGCTGAATACAGAGGTAAATTGCCAAATACTTGGTGGGGAAAGGAGGCGGGGAATAATCAAGAGGGCTCAAAAGAGTTGAGCTCTCTACTAGGGAATAAAAATCTTTTTACAAATCCGAAGCCCCTAAAATTACTACTTCAATTATTGCTGATAGGAGCTTCAGATCAGGAGTCAATAGTTCTCGACTTCTTCTCCGGCTCCGCCACCACCGCCCACGCCGTCATGTCTCTAAACGCCGAAGACGGCAGTCAGCGCAAGTTCATCATGGTGCAAATCCCTGAACCGTGCGACGATAAAAGTGAAGCCTACAAAGCCGGTTACAAAACCATCGCCGAAATCGGTAAAGAACGCATTCGCCGGGCAGGGCTTAAGATCAAAGATGAATTGGAAAGCAAGGCTGAAGGAACAATGATGAAGGATGAAGAGAAGACAAGGCTGAAGGATGAAGGCGGAAGGATGAAAGGCGAAGAGGAAAGTTCATCCTTCATCCCTCAGCCTTCATCCTTGGATATAGGTTTTCGCGTCCTGAAAATCGACAGCTCCAATATGAAGGACGTTTACTACACCCCTGACGCTGTGCAACAAACCCATCTTTTTGACCAGATCGACAATATCCGAGAAGACCGCACTCCTGAAGATTTGCTGTTCCAGGTGCTGCTGGATTGGGGCGTCGATTTAACGCTGCCTATCACCCAGGAATCTATCGCCGGTAAAACCGTATTGTTTGTCGATGATAACGCCCTGGCCGCTTGTTTCGATGCTGATATTAACGAGGCCTTCGTCAAGGAACTTGCCGCTCGTCATCCGCTGCGGGTGGTGTTCCGCGATGCCGGTTTTATCAGCGATAGCGTGAAGATCAACATTGAGCAAATCTTCAAACTCATCTCGCCCACCACTGAAATTAAAACACTTTAGAACAATGTTAGGAATACATGCGGTAGGTTGCGCCGCGTACATTAAACCTTGTGAGTGGCTATTATGAGCAAAGACTTAACTAATTCTTCAATTGATCGACAAAATATCCTGAATAACCCCTATGCACTTGCTGAAATTGAGAAGGCAGCCGGGATTCGAGGTATTCCATTCGAAGGCAAGACTGTTCTACTCAAGGAACAGGTGGCTGCTTTTTTTGAGGTTACGATTAGAACCATTGAAAACTACCTGGAGCAACATACTTCTGAACTGAAAAAAAATGGTTATGTAGTATTGAAGGGTAAGAGATTGAAATTATTAAAGGAAGCGATCCAAGCTATGGATGTTCCCGAAACTGATTTCGGGAACATCGCGAAGACCCCGCAATTGGGGGTTTTTGACTTCCGCGCTTTTCTTAACTTGGCTATGCTGGTTTCAGAAAGTGATCGTGCGAAGTTATTACGTCAGGCAATTCTGGATATTGTCATTGACACTATTAACCAGCGCACTGGCGGCGGCACTAAATATATTAACCAACGTGATGAAGACTTTCTGCATTCTGCTTTCAGCGAAGAAAACTATCGCAAAGAGTTTACCGATGCCTTGAAAGATTGCGTTGAAATGGGCAATTTTAAATATCCTGTGTACACCAACAAGATTTACGTTAGCATTTTCCGTGAGGATGCAAAGGAGTACAGGAAGATACTAAAACTTGAGGAAAAGGATCATGTTCGTCCCACTCTTTATTCGGAAGTGTTGGATTTGATTTCTGCTTATGAGTGCGGATTCGCTGAAGTTCTCATGCAGGATACTAAAACTAAAGGCCGTAAACTCAAACCGTCGGAAGTCGATATTCTATTTAGTCGATTTGAGTCCCAGAGTCACTGGAAACCGCTCATTGAAAAAGCAAGGATGAAAATGGCCAGCCGCGATCTTGCGTTTAGAGATGCGTTGCATCACCAGTTAAAAGAATATGTTACCCCGCTACAACGGGATGAGTTTGAACGGTTTATTGGTGAAAGAAGCAAAGAATTTTCTGATCGACTGGTAGAAGCTAAAGATGTGATGAAGCGTCTAAAGGACAGGGACTAATGGCAGTCATTTATCTGACTATTGAGCAGGCCATTGAGACGCATCGCAACACGGTAGAGGTCAGTGGCGGTGGTACATTTGAACACCTTGATGTGGGTAAACTAGAAAGTGTGTTGGATCATATTCAGAATGATGTTTATTACCCCAGTTTGGAAGATAAGTTAACGCACCTGTTTTTTAGCGCCAATAAATTCCATTGTTTTGCCGATGGTAACAAACGTATAGCCATCACCCTATGCGCTCAAATGCTGTTATTTAACGGTTATATGTTTTGGGTCGAAGAGTTTTTGCACGAAATGGAAAATATCAGTTATCACGTCGCAGCTGGAAACATCGATAAAGATTTGTTACACGAGATCATTACCGCTTTTCTTGCAAAAGAAATGGACGATGAAGGCTTAAATTTAAAAATATTTAACGCAATATCTAGGGACGATAATGAAGCTTAAGTTTAAGAAGCAGGCCTACCAAACCAATGCCGTCGACGCCGTGGCGGATTGCTTTGCCGGACAACTGCCAACCAGTGGCATTCAATACCGTGTCGATCCTGGCCGGGCTAAAAAAGGCGGACAGCAAAGCCTGCTGGATGAGTCTGGCTTCAGGAATTCTGAGATTGCCCTCACACTGCCCCAATTGCTGGAAAATATTCATAGCGTCCAACGCCACCAAAACCTGCCGCTCTCTGCTGCGTTGGTTAACGATAAAAAAACCGGTTGCCCTATCAACCTCGACATTGAGATGGAAACCGGCACCGGCAAAACTTATTGCTACATCAAAACTGTGTTTGAGCTGAATATACGCTATGGCTGGAGCAAGTTTATCGTGGTGGTGCCCAGTATCGCGATTCGTGAAGGCGTGTATAAATCCTTAAGCATAACCGCCGAACACTTTTTGGAAGACTACGGCAGCGGGGAGTCGCTATTTTTGAGTAAAGATTTCCCTTGCTCCCAGCGTGGAAATCCTCAAAAATACCGCGACAAATTAAATTGCTACGCAAGCCCCAGCCGTCCTGGTCACTCGTTCGCCACCCAACAAGGGGATGGCTCA
>JAGXGJ010000177.1 GCA_024636875.1 Methylococcaceae bacterium
CAGCTTAAAAAAGACCTGCCTAAAGCACAAGATTTCGTTTTGGCATTATCTTAAGGATAGGTTGCTTGGCGAAAGCAATATTCCACCGTTATCTGATTTGATTCGGGCTGCGGCTACCTGTGGGTAATGAGAAGTTACAAAGAATTGATGTAACTAGTTGTTTATTCGTGTAAATCCGTGTTCATCTGTGGCTAAACTACGCTTTCTAGGATAAAAGTTAACGGCTGCGTCTGATTGCCCAGGCCACATCAGCCGCCTGCCGGTTTTCCTTGACATCATGTACACGAAATATCCGCACGCCGGCCAAGACGCCTAAAGCAGTTGTCACAGCAGTTGCTGTCACCAGTTCCGAGGGTTCGCTCACATCACAGAGTGTGCCCATAAAACGCTTGCGGCTGGCGCCTAAAAGAACCGGAAATCCTAATGCCACCAGCGCATCAAGATGCGCCAGTAAATCCAGATTATCCTGCTTGCGTTTACCAAACCCTATGCCTGGATCAATGGCAATGTGTTCTTTTTTAATTCCTGCCTTTAATGCCGCATCGATTCGTTTTTTCAGGGCCTCGATGACTTCCCTGACAACATCATTATAATAAGGATTTTCCTGCATGGTTTTTGGGGCGCTTTGACTGTGCATCAGAATAATCGGTACATCGGTTTGAGCCGCCAATGCCAGTATGGCTTGATCATGCAGTCCTGCGGAAACATCGTTGATTATATTGGCGCCGGCTGCCAGCGCCGCTTTTGCAACCGCGCTGGAGGTGGTATCAATGCTGATCAAAATATCGCTCTTTAACTGCTGCCTGATGGCCGTTATAACCGGAACCACCCGCCGTTGCTGTTCTGCTGCTGCAACTGAATCTGATCCAGGCCGGGTCGACTCACCGCCTATATCAATAATATCAGCGCCTTCAGCCAGCATGCGTTTGACTTGTTGTAGTGCAGCATGAATACCCGTATATTTTCCACCATCAGAAAAACTGTCCGGTGTAATATTTAAAATACCCATAATCAGCGGTTTATTGACTTGGCTGAACACGTCTCTTTGCTCCTGTGCATTGTGTCGTATAGATTCGGGTATAATGACTTAATACTTTCGACTCTGAATATTGTAATGAATAAACCACGATTTGCCTCGGCGATTACCATCTCCGGTCATTATATAGAAGAATGTCCGGATTTCCTGCCAACATTGGATTATGGTGGTTTAACAGTGGCAACCCTCATGCCCGGCATGAAAACTGTGAGGACATTGCCATGAGCGAACACATACTTTTTCTCACAGGCAAACTGGCAGAAAAACAGCTGCATAATATTCTGGAAAAAATGCAGCCGGAATTCTCCTACACGGTGCATCAACTGGGACTTAAGGTCGCGGCTTTAATGACTGCCGATATGATAGCGCGACGTTTGACCGACACCTTTGGCGCTGACCGTATGATTTTACCCGGCCGTTGCCGCGGAGACCTGGAACCCTTGTCGGTTAAATTGGGTTTACCAATAGAGCGTGGGCCGGAAGAACTTAAAGACTTGCCACTGTATTTTGGCCAGGAAGCGCACAAGCCGGACCTGAGCCGCTACAGCGTGAGAATCTTTGCCGAAATCGTCGATGCGCCGAATGTCAGTGTGGACGAAGTAATCAAACGCGCCTGTTACTACAAAAAAAATGGCGCTGATGTTATTGATATAGGCTGTTTACCCAGCACCGATTTCCCTCACATGGAAGACATCATCCAGACCTTGAAACAGGAAGGTTTTAGCGTCAGTATCGATTCACTGGATGCCAATGATTTGCTCAGAGGCGGCCGGGCAGGCGCTGATTATATGCTCAGTCTGCATGAAAGTACGTTGTGGATTGCTGATGAAGTAGCAGCGACACCGATTTTGATTCCGGAAAAACATGAAGATCTGGCTTCGCTGGATAGAGCCATCAAGTCTATGCAGGCCAAAAACCGCACCTTTATCGTCGATCCTATCCTGGACCCGCTGCATTTTGGTTTTACACCGTCCATTGTGCGCTATCACGAGGTCAGAAAAAACCATCCGGATATTGAAATGATGTTCGGTGTCGGCAATATTACCGAACTGACCCATGCCGATACCGCTGGCATGAATGCCCTGTTATTGGGCATTTGTTCGGAACTCAATATCAATAACATCCTGGCGACAGAAGTCAGCAAACACGCCTGCCGGGCGGTAAAAGAAGCCGATCTGGCCCGACGCATCATGTTTGCGGCAAAAGCAAATGATACCCTGCCAAAGCATATCGATCCCGGCTTAATGGCGCTGCATGAAATATCACCGTTTCCGTATTCACTGGAAGAAATAAAGGAACTGGCCGGACAAATCAGAGACCCCAGTTTTCGCATCCAGACCAGCAGCGAAGGCTTGCATATTTTTAATCGTGATGGTTTGCACAGCGCCACTGACCCGTTTGACTTGTACCCCAAACTGCATGTGGAAAATGACGGCGGCCATGCATTTTATCTAGGCGTTGAACTGGCTCGCGCTGAGATAGCATGGCAGCTAGGCAAACGCTACACGCAGGACCAGGCATTGAGTTGGGGCTGCGCTACCGATCAGACAGAGCCAACTGTTGATCTGCATACCTTTAAACCGGCGGGAACTACCTTACAGAAATCATCTATACAGGATGTTCAAAAGACACCCTCTTCAAAGAAAGAGGGATGGGGTGAGGAAAAATGAATAAGGAAGAAGTCATTTTGATTCACCTCACCCTAACCCTCTCCTCCAAGGAGAGGATATTATTTTCGAACTCGTAACACAAAATGATCAAGGAAACCATAGTTAGCACTCAGAACAGTTCGGGCTTAGCCCACATTGCCCCGATGGGCATTCATGTCAATGGCGATGACTGTATCATTCTGCCGTTCCGTCCTTCCACAACCCTCAATAATTTGCTGGAAAGCAAGACAGCGGTAATCAACTACTGCGATGATGTGCGCATTTTCGCGGGCTGCATAACCGGACGGCG
The DNA here is from genome assembly GCA_024636875.1 of Methylococcaceae bacterium. GTDB lineage: Bacteria > Pseudomonadota > Gammaproteobacteria > Methylococcales > Methylomonadaceae > JAGXGJ01. The sequence continues at coordinate 2,996 of JAGXGJ010000177.1, forward strand.
CGACTGGCCGTTGACAATAGCGGAAAAAATAAATGGACAGGTGCTGCAGTGTGCATTGGCGCATACCGAAGTTGAACTGGTCCGAATTGAAGACGACCCCGCCCGGCCAAAATTATTCTGTAAAGCGGTTCATACTGCGAATCATGCCCCCTTTACAGGCTTTAACCGCGCCCAGTATTCGGTATTGGAAGCGGCTATTTTAATCAGCCGGTTAAACAGACTGCCTTTGGCAAAAATAGAATCTGAAATCGATTATCTGCGTATCGGACTTGAAAAAACAGCAGGCAGCAGAGAATTGGAAGCATGGGCCTGGTTGATGACAGTTATTGACAAATTTAAGGCAGAGGCCACTTCATGACCGGAATGCTTGCCAGCGTCAACAGTGTAGCGGAAGCCTTGCTGGTATTGACTGCAAATGTCGACATCATCGATCTTAAACAACCGGCATCGGGTGCCTTAGGCGCCCTTGATATTGATCTTGTCAAGCAGATTGTTGCCGTGATCAATCAACGTTGCCCTGTCAGTGCAACTCTTGGCGATCTGCCGATGCAGCCCGATCTGGTGTTTAATGCCGCCAGGATCATGTCCGGAACCGGTGTAGATTATATAAAAATCGGCTTCTTCCCCAATGGCGACTGGCAGGAAACGGTCAATAAATTATCTGTATTATGCCAGCAAAACATTGCCTTGATCGCGGTGTTATTTGCTGACAACCAGCCTGACCTTACTATCGTGGATTCTCTGAAAAATGCCGGTTTTACTGGCGTTATGCTGGATACGATGGACAAACAGAAGGGTTCACTCATGCAAGTTATTGAACAAACCGAAATCGGGCAATTTGTAAGGCTTGCCAAAGCCCGGCAATTACTCTCGGGACTGGCGGGATCTCTCAAACTTGAGGACATATCCGGACTCCTGCCTTATCAGCCCGATTACCTGGGGTTCAGGGGCGCATTATGTTTGCGGCACGACAGAACGGCACAATTGAATAGAGCTGCAATTAAGAGCATAAAACAAGCCATCCAAGATACTGTTGCGACGTAAATGCTTACCGGGTTTTCAATCATTCGCCTTGCAAAATATCTGCTTTTGATCAGTCTTATCGCGGCTGCTTATTTTATTTTTGGTTTATTGGGTCTGCAGTTTAAAGTGCCGCCAAGCAATGCCAGCGTACTGTGGCCACCTGCTGGAATTTCATTGGCTGCCGTGCTGTTATCGGGCAACCGGGTATTCCCGGGTATCTTCATAGGCAATTTTTGCCTCAGTGTGTTGGCCTTTGGTTTTAATCAGGAAGCGCTGCCAATTTATACCGCAACAGGCTTTGGCGCCACGGCTTGCGCTCTTGTGGGAGCGTTCCTGATTCAGCATTATGCCGGTTTCCCAAATCCGTTAACCGACGACAAAAGCATTCTGCTTTTTATGCTGCTGGGCGGCCCTTTAAGTTGTTTGCTGCCTGCAACTGTCGGCTTGATAGCCATGCATCTGACCGGGTTCATTTCTCTATCTGAAATTCCTGTCAACTGGATCAGCTGGTGGCTGGGGGACACAATGGGAGTGCTGGTGTTCGCGCCGTTAATGTTGATTGTTTTCGGAAAGCCGCAAACTATTTGGCATAAACGTAGAAGCTCTGTAGGGCTGCCACTAATCTTCACCTTTATCCTGGTGCTAATGTTTTTCTTTTATGTGCGAAAAATCGAGGATCACCAGCACCGGCAGCAACTCAAGGATCAATCAATCACTTTATCGCTGGCTTTAAGGAACCGGATTCAGGGGGATATCCATGCTATTAATTCAGTACGCAATTTGTTTATCGGTTCAAGAATAGTAGAAAATCATGAGTTTTCATTATTTAGCAGGGAGTCTTTATCTTCCTTTAAAGAAATAAACTTTATCAACTGGATCAGCTACACACCTGATGGAATCGGACATGTTAAATTCACCTCAATACTCAACAGCCAGCAAATCAAATACCCAGGCACGCATCAGATACACCTGCCAAATTTGATAAATTTAGTGAAAGATGACTCCAGATCAACCATTGAAACTAATTTCATATCAGTTGAGAATAATACTATTAACCTCTATTCGCCGGTCTTTTCTGAAACAGACAAAAAACTGCTGGGCGTTATTTTAACCTCAATTTCTATTGCTGAACTGGTACATCAAGCGCTTGACGAACTGAATACCCAGGGCAGTTTTTTAACCATCAGCACGACTGATAACAAAGTCATTTATTCAACAACTGACAGCCAGGGTATCCAGGCTTACCAGCAATACCTGCTGCCAGTCGCCAACCAGCAATGGCTAATAAGCTTTTATCATGACTCCGTTATGGAAAACTCACATATTCACTGGCCTATCTGGTGGGTTTTAATCAGCGGTTTACTGTTTACCAGTCTGCTGGGGCTTGGTCTGTTAATGCTAACCGGGCGTAATTTCCGGACTGAATCAATTGTTGAAGAACGCGCTGCAGCACTACGAAAGGCAAAAAATGCTGCGGAAATTGCGAACCTGGCAAAAAGTCAGTTTTTGGCTAATATCAGTCACGAATTACGCACGCCTTTGCATGGAATTTTAGGCTTTACTCAATTGTTACAGAAAAATTCGTCGCTTTCCATCGAAGATAAAAAACTGATTAACATCATCAGCCAATGCGGCGATAACCTGTTAACACTCATCACCGATCTTTTGGATATTTCATCCATTGAGTCTAATCAGACAAAGCTGGACATCAATGACTTCGATTTTGAAACATTGCAGGGCAACATCACCGAAATTTTCAAACTTCAGGCTGACGCAAAACACCTCGCGTTAAAAGTGCGTAAAGGTGCTATACCTCATTACCTCCGGGGGGATGAAAAACGTATCCGGCAGATCATTGTCAATCTCCTTAACAACGCTATCAAGTATACAGACCAGGGTTTGGCCGCCATTTCATACGCCTATCAGGACGGACGTTTAACCTTCTCTGTTGAAGATACCGGCTGCGGAATCGCCAAAAATGATCTCGAACAGATTTTTTCTCCTTATGTGCAAATCAGCGTCGACAATTATATTAAAGAAGGTGTGGGACTGGGATTAGCCATCACTCGAACACTGGTAGACTCCATGGACGGCACCTTATCAGTAAGCAGCCAACCCGGTATAGGCAGTATCTTTACAGTTTCAATTCCGTTGCCCGCCAGTGAAAAAATTCACTATGATGCAGCCAATCCAGCAAGCATTGAGCGTGTAAAAAATAATTCGAGCCACGTATTAATTGTCGATGATAATGAAATTAATCTGTTATTACTGGCTAATCTGCTTGAACTGCAGGGTTGCACCGTTGATTCAGCCCTTGACGGCAAACAAGCCCTGCAATTAATAAATGAAAACCACTATCAACTGGCGTTTATAGATCTTAACATGCCGGTCATGACGGGACTGGAACTGGTAAAAATACTAAGAAGTCAGCATAACTCACTAAAAATCGCAGCTATCAGCGCTTATGCTGACGACGATAAAAAAACTGAAGCGCTTAACGCCGGGTTTGATTATTATCTGACCAAACCGATAGCTGAAGATCAATTAGCAGCGCTCATACAGTCTGCAGGTAACCACAATGACTAAACATCAGAATATTTTTATTATTAAGCCTTCCACAGCCAGGCATGGCTGCAGACTGGCCAACTTTTAACCTGCTTGAGGTCAATTAGTCAAACACAGCAAAATCGCAAACAGTAAAACTGCGACAGAAAATAAGAACTGGCTGGACCTTAAATTCGGTAAGCAAATCATGACGCCAGCACCCTATATTTTATCGCGGTATTGGTCTGTTATTCCGGATAGATTTCACCGTTTCCGCGGCGATTACAAATCTCTTCTTCAAATCGGCCAGTAATCGTTAATTGCTTCCAACACTTCCAGCAATCAGTACTGTTGGCAACAAGACGCATTTTGCATTTTGACAGGGTCCGAAAAAGAACTGTACAATGGCCTGGATAATTTGGGGTCTAGAGACTGAAAGTTTCGGGATTCCGGGTATAAAGAGGCCGAATATCATATTCTTGTCGATCTTCAGGAAAAGGTGTTGGTGAATAAGGCTTCAATGGAATTAAGGTGACATGATGGAGGATTTATGCATCATTTTATTGGCCGGCATGAAAAGGTATTTCACATGTACGTGCCTATCGGCTAACGTTTATTCATTAGAACGAAACAGGAGAAAACAAAATGCAGCACGGCCCCGTTTGTAGATTTTGCAAGTCTCCTTTAAAGCATATATTTGTTGATCTGGGTATGTCGCCGCTTTGCGAGAATTTTCTAGGTTCCGGACAACTGAATCATATGGAACCCTTTTATCCACTGCGCGTGTATGTATGTGAAAGTTGTTTCCTGGTACAGCTTGAAGAATACGTCAGTCCGGAGGACATATTTAATGAATATGCCTACTTTTCTTCCTATGCTGATTCGTGGCTGCAGCATGCGAAGAACTACACGGATTTGATGATCGAACGTTTCGGATTCAATGCCGAAAGTTCCGTCGTCGAGATCGCCAGCAATGATGGCTATTTGCTTCAATACTTCGTCGAGAAAGCCATTCCGGTACTGGGCATAGAGCCGGCCAGGAATGTGGCAAAGATTGCACTCGAAAAGGGCATCCCGACCCTGGTAGAGTTTTTTGGAGAAAAGATGGCCATGGATCTGGTGTCAAAAGGAAAGCAAGCGGACCTGTTGCTGGGTAACAATGTATTAGCGCAGGTGCCTGACCTTAATGATTTCGTTCGGGGTATGAAGGTGCTTCTCAAGCCTCAGGGAATTATTACCATTGAATTTCCCCATCTGGTCCGTTTGATGGAGCAAAACCAGTTTGACACCATCTATCACGAGCATTTCTCCTATTTCTCATTCATAACTGTGGAGAAGGTTTTCGCTGCCCACAAACTGACTATCTTTGATGTGGAGGAACTGCCTACGCACGGAGGCTCTTTGAGAATTTATGCAAGGCACGCAGAGGATGAAACAAGGCCACTTAGCGAATCGGTAACAGAACTCAGAAGCAGGGAGGAGACGCTAGGGTTAACTCGAATGGTAACGTATTCCGCATTTTCGGAGCAGGTGAAGGAAACCAAACGGAAACTTCTGGAGTTCCTGATCAAAGTGAAGCGCGAAGGGAAAACGGTCTGCGGCTATGGGGCGCCGGGAAAAGGGAATACCCTCTTGAATTATTGCGGGATCAGGACAGATTTTCTTGACTATACGGTTGATCGCAATCCTTATAAACACGGCAAGTTCACTCCCGGAACGCATATCCCTATCTTTCCTCCGGAGAAAATTCAGGATACACACCCCGACTACCTTCTTATTCTGCCCTGGAACGTCAAGGAAGAAATCATGAAGCAACAGTCTTATATCAAGGAATGGGGGGGACAATTTATCGTGCCCATACCCGAGGTCAAAGTGTATTCATGATGTTCACAGAAACTAAACAAAAAGGTTGATTGCGCCAAAAGAGCATCCACGCCCAAGGCCCTGACTCCGGGATTGGTGCAATGCAGTATTTTCTTCAATACGAGGAAATGTAAGTTGCGGAGTATGGATTACCAGGCGAAACCTTATAAAGAGACCAAACTGGTTGATTTACTATGGAGCAGCTTTAAGATGTGATTGTTGGCGTTCGGCAAGATACTTCGACCTATAGACAGTATGCAGGCGTTGTGCTTTTAGCTGATAACAGTAATATGTTGCACGTCACCGAAGGTTTTGCTCACGGTTTCCTGAGCCAGAGGAGAATGCTGGAATATGTTAACAGATGTCTGCGTTCTTCTCACTGGACCAGGCAGGAGGTTTCAGGTGGAATGATGACCCGGTATTTTAAATCAGCTGGCCTACAGATATAACAGCCAGTTCCGGCCGGGATCGTGGTTATCAAATTTTAAATTATCAGAAAGGGTGAAAAGTTGAATAGTGTTGATCTTAAAAGCGCGGATGAACCAAAGGAAATCGGTCATGAGATTTATTCATTGATAACCGAGCTTTTCCCAATTTGTCGAAGTATTACTGGTGATGGATACCGCCAGACAATGAGAATTCTTCAGCGCAATATCCCGCTCCAGATTCATGAGGTTCCCTCGGGAACACAGGTGTTCGACTGGGTGGTCCCCAGGGAATGGAACATCAAGGATGCGTATGTAAAAAATGCAAAAGGCGAGAAAGTGATTGATTTCCAGAAGTCTAACCTGCATGTCTTGAATTACAGCATACCGATCAATAAAGTTATGTCATTGAAGGAACTGAAAGAGCATCTTTTTACCCTTCCTGATCATCCGGACTGGATTCCCTACAAAACTTCTTATTATAAAGATAACTGGGGATTTTGTTTGAGCCACAATGCGCTAACAAAACTCGAGGACGGAGACTACGAAGTTCTTGTGGACTCCACGCTCGAAAACGGAAATCTTACCTACGGTGAGCTTTATCTGGAAGGTGAGGAGCAGGAGGAGGTTCTGATTTCATGCCACTGTTGCCACCCATCTTTGGCGAATGACAACCTGTCCGGGATCGGCCTGGCAACCATTCTTGCAAAGTATCTCCAAACAGCCTCTCATAGGTTATCTTATCGTTTCGTTTTCATACCCGGTACTATCGGTGCAATTACCTGGCTAGCCCTGAATGAGGCCACTCTGAATCGAATAAAATACGGACTGGTGGTAACGGGTGTGGGTGACTCCGGAAAGATCACCTACAAGAAAAGCCGCCGGGGAAATACAGAAATAGACCGGGCGACTTCTCACGTTCTCAAGAACTCCGGACAAGATTACAACATCATAGATTTTTATCCCTATGGTTATGATGAGCGCCAATATTGCTCGCCAGCTTTTAATCTTCCTGTGGGATGTTTTATGAGAACACCTTATGGGCAATATCCTGAATATCATACGTCTGCTGACAACCTGGATTCTATACATCCCGAATCACTTGGAGATAGTTTTTCCAAGCTCTTGGCAATATTACACATTTTGGAAAATAATCGAACCTATCTGAATTTGAACCCTAAATGCGAACCCCAACTGGGTAAGAGAGGTCTCTATTCGTCCATCGGGGCAAATGAACTTGCATTATTATGGGTTTTGAACATGTCTGACGGCGACAACACATTGCTGGATATTGCTGAAAGATCAGGAATTGAGTTTGCTGCTATTCAAGACGCGGCAAAACAATTATTAGGCCATAGTTTGATTATAATTTACTGAAATAGGTACCCTCAAATGGAAAGTGGTTTTACACGACAGTCAATGCTGGATCAGATCTCAGGGAAAAAAATTCTAATAACAGGGGCCAGTGGCTTTATTGGGAGTCATTTGTGCAGAGAGCTAATCAAAAGAGGTTGTGAAGTACATGCTGTCTCGAGGAAGAAAAGAGGCACCACTTGTGTCGAAATGCGTTGGTGGCAAATAGATTTGACGGACGGACAGGAGGTCGAAAACCTTTTCATCAGATTAAAACCGGACTTCATTTATCATCTGGCAAGCTTTGTGGCCGGGTCACGAGATCTGAGCGATGTTATCCCTATGGTCAACAACAACTTTATCACTTCGGTGAATATTCTAAACGCGGCGAGCAAAATCGGCTGTCAACGACTTTTTTTGGCCGGCTCAATGGAAGAGCCCGACTCCGGAAATCCGGAAGTCGTGCCAGGATCACCGTATGCAGCCGCCAAGTGGGCAAGCAGCGCATATGGCAGAATGTTTCACGCTCTATATCAAGTTCCGGTTGTGATTCTTCGAATATTCATGGTCTATGGCCCGGGCCAACAGGATTTAAAGAAACTTATTCCTTATGTCATAACATGCCTATTGCGAGAAGAATTCCCTAAGCTTTCGGCTGGACAGAGGATGGTCGATTGGATCTTCGTCGAAGATGTTGTTGCTGCATTAGTAGCGGCAGCTCAAGCAAAGGATATCGAAGGAAAAACAATAGACATTGGATCTGGAGAATTGATTTCAGTTAAGACAATTGTTGAAAGTCTATTTCGCATCATTAACCCAACAATATCACCTCATTTTGGCGCTTTGGCGGATCGACAACTTGAACAGACGCGTGTTGCCGACAGACGGCTATCAAAATCATTGCTCGGCTGGGACCCAACAATTTCGCTTGATGAAGGACTGGAACGTACCGTGAAATGGTATAAACAGAGTATCAATGAAGCAGTAATTGAAAAGACATAACCCGTTTAAATCATGGCGCACATTATTTTCCCCACACTTAAGCCGTGTAAGTTCAGGGTGTGCGATAGCGTTCCCTGACATTTCGTTACGTCGAATGTCCCTTGACACGCCATATCGCGCCCTGATCTATATGGCATGTGTAGCATTTGCTATGGCACAATATGACGGGCAACGTGGCCTACCTCTTGAAAAAGAATTTCGAACGCCACATAGCAGCAAGAACCTCAATGGAAGGAGGCTAATGCGATGTCTTCTCTAAAAAACCGGATGGCCTTAGTAACCGGAGCGAGTAGCGGTATTGGCAAGGCTATCGCGCTCGGTTTGGCCAACGAAGGCGCCAGAGTGTGCTTGGTCGGACGCAGCCTGGAAAAACTCCAGGCTGTTGCAGACTGCGCAAAACAGTTTTCCGGAAACATTTCAACGTATAAAACCGATCTCGAAATAGACGATGAAATCAGCAGCATGGCGGCAAACCTTCAACAAGCATTCGGAGGAATAGATATATTAATACACAGTGCAGGAATGATAGCTGTGGGAAGGATGGACCAGGCTTGCATAGAAGATTTTGACCGCCAGTACAGAATCAACGTTCGGGCAGCATACCTCCTCACGCAAGCATTTTTGCCGGCACTGAAGATGCGATGCGGACAGATAGTATTCATTAATTCTCAGGCAGGGTTTTTAGCTGCGAAAGCCGGCGTGGGGCAGTATGCCGCCACCAAGCATGCACTCAAGGCCATTGCAGACAGTCTCAGAGAGGAAGTTAACGCAGATGAAGTTCGGGTCTTAACCGTCTTTCCTGGCCGGACCGCAAGCCCCATGCAGGAAGCCCTTCAAGCGGCGGAGAATAGAGTCTATCAGCCGGAGCGCCTCATGCAACCTGAAGACACTGCTTCGGTTGTGATTAATGCGCTAAATCTCCCTCGCACCGCCGAGGTTACCGATATCAGTATCAGACCTTTTAAAAAGTAATAGTAATAGCCGGTGCTGCTGCAATTTTTGGATAGGCGAAAAAAAGGCGGGTTATTCACTCGCCAACTCTTGAGGTAATAACGTCTGTGTTCGTTTATTGCGCGGCTTTCAGATGTGTTACGGCTTGTTCGGCGGATTTCTTCGCTGAATCGGCATGCTTCATCTTGCCGTGATCGATGGCATCATTCAGACTCGTGATGCCGGCATCCAGGTGTTCATCGGCAGTTTTTGCATGGGCTTTCGCTGCCTCCGCATGTTTGACGATAGACTTTGTATCATCAGCTTTGGCCGCAGCTTCCGCGTGTTTGAGCGCTTCCGCCATGTGGCTTTCGGCATAAGCGCCAAGCGAGGCAAAGATCAAAACGGCGCCGGTCAATAAACCAGTGAGTTTCATGTTGATGAGTTTCATATTCATTTCCTGTAATAAAATTTGAGCGTAGCTTGTTGCCGCTGTGCAGTGCAGCAGGGAAGCTTGTCCGGACTTGCCTGCATAACTTAGCAGTACTCGATTTATTTGCCTTCCTTAATATCCTTCTTGATATCACCATAGCCCTTCTGGGCCTTGCCGACATTCTTCTGGATATTGCCTTCTACCTGCATTTTTTTGTCGTCCAGTATCACGCCGGTGGCTTCCTTGACTTTACCTTGGGCTTCATCGACTCGACCTTCTACTTGATCTTCGTTCATAGGAGGGGTCACCTCCAGGCTTTCTTCAGCATAAACGCCAAACGAGCAGATTGTCAAAACGATGGCGGCAACTAAGCCGGAGAGTTTCATGTTGGTGAGTTTCATGTTTATTTCCTGTAAAAATTTTTGAGAGTATCGCATTGCCTCCATGCAGGCGCCCTGTCTGTCTGGGTCCCTCTGCACGGCTCGGAAGTGCTCGTTATTTGTCTTTCTTGATATCTTCCTTGAGGTCACCAAAGCCCTTCTGGACCTTGCCGACGACTTCCTTGACTTTACCTTTGGTTTCTTCGACTCGACCTTTTACTTGATCTTTGTTCATGAGTGTCTCCTGATAATAATTATTTAGCCATGACCAGATAGTCATGACCAGAGCGCGAAAGGGTGTTTCCCAGCGCTCAGTTGCAACAATACCCTTAAAACTGAACTCAATCTGTGCGGCAGCGCACATAGATTAAAGGTTCATTGGGAACGGGGATTTTTCGAACCGCTTATGTACGATAACGTACAGACTTCGCCTGATGTTTTCATTATTTTTTATCTGGGCTTGTAAAACATCACCCTATGCCCAGCCAGTCAAACTCGAAACATTACCGGGATACTGATCATTTTTAAGGAGTTGAAAAATAGTATGATAAAATTAATTTCTACTATAGCTGAGTCTTTTTTGAGTGTGACATTCATGGGCGCCTGCTGTGCGGATAATGCTCAGGATACTCAAATCACCGGTAAACGCAATAACCTCCTCGGCAATATCCAGGAAAAATACAGAATCGAGCAAGACAAATGAAAACGCTGGTGACGGGGGCAAATGGTTTTTTGGGTTCAGCGATCATGCGGCACTTGCTTAAGGCAGGTCATGATGTACGGGTATTGGTCAGAGCGCAAAGCGACAGACGCAATTTAACAAATTTCCATGTGGAAATGTGTGAAGGGGATCTCCGCGATACGTCCTCAATAAAACGCGCGGTCAGCGGCTGCGACAACCTGTTTCATGTGGCCGCCGATTACCGGATGTGGATTCCTGATCCGGACGTCATGTATGACGTCAATGTCAGAGGCACGCAAGCACTGATACTTGCCGCGGCAGAAGCAGGATTAAAACGCATGGTCTACACCAGCAGCGTGGCCACACTGGGTCTCAATCCTGACGGCAGTCCGGCAGATGAAACCACACTCTCCTCTCTGTCAGCGATGACAGGCCATTATAAACGTTCTAAATTCCTCGCAGAACAAGCAGTACAACAACTTACTGACCAGCATAAATTGTCTTTGGTGATCGTCAATCCATCTACACCAATAGGACCCTGTGATATAAAGCCCACGCCAACTGGCTGTATTGTTCTGGACACACTCCTTGGCCGCATGCCGGCTTACGTGGATACCGGACTTAATATTGTGCATGCGGATGATGTTGCCAGGGGACATCTGTTGGCGTTTGAGAAAGGTAAAGCAGGAGAACGCTATGTTCTTGGTGGTGAAAACCTGAGCCTGCTGCAAATTCTGGAGATGATAGACGAGATCACAGGTAAAAAATCACGACGAATACGCCTATCACATAACCTGGTCTTGCCTGCTGCCTGGCTGATGGAAAAAGCGGCAATGTTTACTGGAAAAGAACCTCGTGCAACAATAGATGGTGTACGTATGGCAAAAAATCAAATGTTTTTTTCCAGTGCAAAGGCCATACGCGAATTGAACTATCGGTATCGTCCGGCCCAGGAAGCCATTAAAGATGCCATCCTCTGGTTTTGCGAAAATGGATATTGCAGGTGAATACCTGACTATCAGGATATCTTGGGTAGAGCAAAAAACAGTTCTTGCTCGCAAACCTAGCAAGGCGGCGAAAGGTCTTAAGAAAGAAAGCGCGCACCATGATCCACTGCGGCTCACAGGCTCGTCATAGAAGGTTGATTTCGCAAACACATCATTCATTTAATTCTATCGGCATGGGGTTTTAAACATGAATACAATAAATAATAAGCCCGAGTCAGAAATACCCTTATTTCAGGACTCTGGTCGAATTACGTCAGCAAGAGGCAGATACTTCATCATTTTTTTGCAGAGCAAGCGCTATGACGACGATGTTTGATTCTTATGCGGCGGTGACGAGCACGGATGTAATCCGGCATCTGCAACAACTTGCAGAACCACTGAAAGGCAAAACCGTAGTTCATGTTAATTCCACTCGCGTTGGCGGCGGGGTTGCCGAGATATTGGATAAACTCGTGCCGCTTAGCGGGGAACTGGGAATCGATACCCGCTGGGAAGTGATTACCGGCGATAGTGAATTTTACCAGTGCACAAAAAACATGCATAACGCCATACAGGGCAGCAGGGTTACTATTCATCTGACTTTAATGGTGTCGCTGCAACATGGCGGAGTTGACCGAATTGAGTCATCAAATGCCCTTCCTCAATCCTGCATTCCTTTTGCAATGCCAAATCTTTTAGCGTCGAACCCAGATATTGCCTCAGCTCCTTATAAATGCTTTTCTTCCTATATTTTGGAATCCAGACTATGTGATACTTACATTC
>JAGXGJ010000178.1 GCA_024636875.1 Methylococcaceae bacterium
AATTTATGATTTTGTTCATTGCGGTTAAGTCTAAGTTATTTTAGGGCTTATTTTCAAGTTTTTTTTCGAAATAGTCTTAGGCTTAACAGATTTGTAGTGTCTTGGTTTTTCCGCCGCGATAGCGGCTTCGTCCAACAAGCTATTATGAAAAATAGAAACACACCTGTGCAACTATAGTCCAAAACTGCTTGATCAGGTGCGTGCGCGTATTCAAGTGAAGCATTGCTGATTTCAGTCAATACTGAAATATCCTGTCATCGAATTAAAATTAAGTGCAGATTTCCGGTTTTCAGGTTCCAATAAGCAAGTACATTGTTATTCTGCAATTTTTTCTTTTATACTTGTCCGCTAAATACATCAAGGAGCTATCATGGAAAAACAATTCATTTTACACATGCTGACCACTGCCAAAAACCTCAGCCCGTTTGACGTCAACATGGCATTGGATGCGGGCTGGGTTTCGGCGTTGCCTTATACCAATGTCGAACCCAGTGAAGTTCAGGGATTGGTTCAGGATGCCATATTTTCCCGCAGTGCAAAAAATTTAAAACGTACCGGTATTTTTATTGGCGGCCGCGATACCAAACAGGCGATGGATATGCTGAAAATGGCCAAACGCTCAATGGTACCGCCTTTTGAAGTGTCTGTTTTTGCAGATCCCAGCGGCGCATTTACGACCGCTGCAGGCATGGTTGCCGCCGTGGAGCGTGAATTAGCCACAAAATTCAACACTACTCTGGCAGGAAAAAACATTCTGGCATTAGGCGGAACCGGGCCTGTGGGCCAAGCGGCGGCAGTGATTGCCGCACAAGCGGGCGCTAACGTAAGAATCATCGGCAGACAACTGGATAAAGCAAAGCACATTGCCGATATGTGCAGCGAAGAATTTGGCAACGGTAAAATCACCATTGCCGCCGGCGCCGATGCAGATAAAGCCGACTATATAAAAAGCGCCGATGTTGTTTTTGCAACCGGCGCTGTAGGCATTGAATTATTAAGCGCGGAACTTATCGCTTCAGCTCCGCAGCTGAAAGTGGCTGCCGATGTCAATGCTGTGCCACCCGCAGGTATTGCCGGCGTTGATGCCTTTCATAACGGCACAGCTATTGAAGGATCGACCAGTGGAGCAGTCGGCATAGGTGCCCTTGCAATCGGTAATATAAAATATCAGGCCCAGAACCGCTTGTTAAAAAAAATGATAGAAACCGACAAGCCTGTTTATCTGCATTTTGAACATGCTTTTGAAGTAGCCAGAGACTATATTAAATCGAACGTTTAAACCTACTATCCCTCTAATTTAAAGGAGTATCTCAAATGGAGAAACGTAGCATTCTTCACATGCTTGACCCGATGCCGCACAATAGCCCATTTGATGTCAATATGGCGATGGATGCAGGCTTTGATGTGCTCATGCCTTATAGCAACGTCAAGCTGGATAGCGTCTATGGACTCACACAAGATGCTATTTTTTCCCGCGGTCCGGCAGGTGTAAAACGCACCGGCATTTTTATCGGCGGCCGTGATTTAGCATTGGCGATGGACATGCTGAATACCAGTCAACAAGCAATGGTCCCGCCTTTTGAAGTATCTGTTTTTGCCGACCCCAGCGGCGCATTTACCACGGCCGCAGCTCTGGTGGCTTGTGTTGAGAAACAGCTGAAAGAAAAACACGGCAAGGAACTGAAAGACTGCAACGCTTTGGTCTTTGGCGGAACCGGTCCTGTCGGCATCGCTACCGGCGTTATTGCTTCATTGGCGGGTGCCGGTACAGCATTGGTTGACCATTTATCGATTGATACCGCCACGGATGTTGCTGAAGCTTACAATCGCCGATTTGCCTGCACCCTTAACGGCGCATGTGCAAAATCTGAAGCCGATAAAGCCCTGTTGATAGCCAATGCCGATATTATCTTTTGTACCGCCAAAGCAGGTGTTCAGGTGTTAAGCGCTGCAATCCTGAAAGCAGCAAAACAGCTGAAAGTGGCGGGTGACGTTAATGCCGTACCGCCGTTGGGTATTGAGGGTATCAAGCGAAATGATTCAGGCATGCCATTGATTCATGCCATCAATTCGCAAGGCGCTTTAGGCGTTGGCGCTTTAGCTGTTGGTAATATTAAATATCAACTGCAAAATGAAATGTTACGATTAATGCTGGAAACTGATAAACCTTTATATCTTGATTTCAGAGAAGCTTTTAAGAAAGCCAGAGATATAGTGTAATTCTTGAAGACTTCCTCTGACTCTAGCTCAAAAAGAAGTGCTTGAAAGGTTTAGCGCGTCTAAGTCACATCGCGTATCAAAGCATGTTTCGTCATGTTATAGGAGCCAAAGTTGGTAAAGCGACCTTTGAAATACCCTCACCCTAACCCTCTCCCAAAGGGAGAGGGGACTTTGTGTCGCTTTACCAACGTCGGACTCTATATATATCACTGGGTGGGTTCAGGTCCCGGTCAATAAAGGGAAAAAGATTCACCTATGAACCAAAATAACAGGATTTTATTTGCCGGGGATCCGCACGGAAATTTCAGGCCATTAATTGCCGCTGTGCAGAAATATCAACCTGAGGCTGTAATTTTACTGGGTGATTATGACCTGGAAATGCCACTGGAAAGCTGTCTACAGGATATTGTCAACTTAACCGAAATCTGGTGGATTGCTGGTAATCATGACTTTGAATCACCTGAAAAATATAATAATCTGTTTCATTCAGCCTTTTCCGGTAAAAATTTACACTTGAAAGTTACTGAAATAGCAGGACTTAGAGTTGCCGGTTTAGGTGGAATTTTCCTTGGCAGAGTATGGTATCCTCCACAACCACCAAAGTGGCGGGGTAAAAAGCACTATCTATATCATCAGTCTGTTATTATCAAACGTTCCGGTATGTCATTAAAATACAAATCGGCGATTTGGTATGATGAATTTGAGCTATTAAAAACACTGAAAGCGGATATTCTGGTAACCCATGAAGCACCAGGCTCTCATCGATATGGCTTTCAGGCAATTGATGAATTAGCTATTGCAATGGGAGTTAAACATATTTTTCATGGTCATCTACATGAAAATTATAAGGGTACAATTAAACAAAACATTAAGGTATTCGGTGTAGCGAACAACGCGGTCGCTGATCTGCGTGGCAAAACGGTTGAAAACGACAAGCAGTTGAATCAATAACGGGTACATTAAAATGAAACTGCCACTTGTGCTCATTTACCACGCAAGCCATAAAACATAACACCCCCTTTGAAATTGGTAGCTAACATAAAAAACTGTTCAGAAGCCAACTTTCTTGCGGCTTTATTGCCAGTGTTTTTGTTAATCCAATTATCCAACCAGACAACTTTTTAAATGTCGCCACCGAAGCATCTTACTCATTCGCTGCCTTATTTTTCAGATAGCGCAGCACTCTTTTCCACCATTGCCAGTAAACCCTGGACGGTTTTCCTGGATAGTGGCTACCCTTACAGCAACCAGGGTCGATACGATATAATCGCTGCCGATCCCGTGTGCACCTTAGTCACGCACGCTGACATTACTGAAATCACCCGTAACGGTTTGACGATAAGATCCAGCGCTGACCCGTTTGATTTAGTTAAACAATTGCTGATATCTGAATTTAATGAATCTGATGATTTACCTTTCAATGGCGGAGCAATCGGTTATTTTTCTTATGATTTGGCTCGTAGACTGGAGACTTTGCCGGTAATTGCCGAGGATGCAGAACATATTGCTGAAATGGCTATTGGAATTTATGAATGGGCGGTAATCGTCGACCATCAGCAGCAAAAAAGTTATTTGACAGGGATCTTTGATGAACACAAATGGCCGACTTTAATAGCCCTGTTTGGTCAATTACCTGAGCCGCAAGAGTATGAAACTTTTAAAATCGTTAGCGCAATTACCTCCAACATGGACAAGGCTTTCTACATCGAAGCCTTTAACCGGATTAAACAATATCTGAAGGAAGGCGATTGTTATCAGGTGAATCTGGCGCAACGCTTTGCCGCTAACTGTCAGGGCGACCCGTGGACGGCCTATCAGACACTGCGCAAATTAAACGCCGCACCCTACAGTTGCTATATTAATTTGCCTGAAGTTCAAATCTTGAGCACATCACCGGAGCGTTTTTTAAAGCTTACTGAGGGTATTGTTGAGACCAAACCAATTAAGGGAACGCGCCCCAGAAAACAGAATGACGCTGAAGATCAGCAGCAAATAAAACAGCTGATGAACAGCGCAAAGGACAGAGCGGAAAATTTGATGATTGTCGATTTATTACGTAATGATATTAGTAAAACCTGCAAAAAGGGATCAGTGAAGGTACCGAAAATATTTGCTATAGAAAGTTATGCCACCGTCCATCATTTGGTCAGTACCGTAACCGGTGTATTGGCAGACAATCAGTCTGCCTTGGACTTGTTAAAAAGCTGTTTTCCGGGCGGCTCAATTACCGGTGCGCCCAAAATTCGCGCCATGGAAATTATTGAAGAACTCGAACCCAACCGGCGCGGGATTTATTGCGGCACCATTGGTTATATGGGTTTTAACGGTAATATGGACAGCAATATAGCCATCAGAACCCTGGTGCACTCAAACAGTACAATCCGTTTCTGGGCGGGTGGCGGTATCGTCAATGATTCAGTGGTTGAAGAGGAATATCAGGAGAGTTTTGATAAGGCGGCGGCCATGCTTGATTTATTGCAACAATTTACAATGATATGATTGTGGTTAAGCTTGGCGGTAGTCTCACCGGATCAGATGCCCTGCTTAAATGCCTGAATAGCGTAGACCAAAACTACCAGCCTGGAGAAGTTGTTATTGTTCCAGGCGGCGGCGCATTTGCCGATCAGGTCAGGTTGGCGCAGCAACACTGGCAGTTTGATGATCATACTGCACACAGAATGGCGGTTTTAGCCATGCAGCAAATGGCCTTGCTATTTAAAGGGATTAAAAGTCAATTTGCAATTGCTGGTTCTCTAACTGATATTAGCAAGCAGTTAAATCAGCAAAAAACCGTCATCTGGTCGCCTGATATTTCTGAACTTGATGATGCCGGCATTCAGGCGACGTGGGATATAACATCAGACAGTCTCGCAGCCTGGCTGGCAGAAATACTTTCAGCCAGTGAGCTTATCCTGGTGAAGTCTGCAATTATTGATTCTGGCCTCAGCCTGCAGGGCCTTGCAGAACAAGGCATTGTTGATAAGGCCTTTTGCGATTTTGTAGTGCATAATTCTTTTAAAATAAACATAGTCAATGCAATCGATATTTGCAGCCGGATGACGAGACTACTGCCATTAACTTGAGCTAACTGAGATTTGTAAATTGGGAACTTCCGCATCCGGATTTGATGGCTCGTGTTGCTGTAGCTTTGTTAGCTTATCAACCACATAAAGTCTGGGCGCTGACACTTCATTTTCTGTACTGTAATAAATTCTGACACTGAATTGGTCTTCGTCCAGCTGTTTACACCAGTTTTTGACCGCAATTGATTCATGACCGCCGCCTTGATGTCCTGGATAAGCAAGAACAGTAAGAATACCATTGCTTGATAATAGGCGGCTGGCGATTGCCAATGCCGTCAATGTTGATTCTGTCTGAGTAATAACACTTTTATCACTGCCTGGCAAATAACCCAGATTAAACATAATCGCTGCGATTTTTCCATGATCTTGAATTGCGACTTTTTCAGTCATGACCGCATGACTTGCCTGTATCAGAGTCAGTATGGGCGTGTAGCCGTCCCCCTTTTCGCTAATCCGGTGACATGATTTGACTTTTGCCCGTGTTGAATCTATGGCCGCCTGCTGTATATCGAATCCGTAGACTTTACCCGCTGGCCATACCTGTTCGACAAGAAACGCTGTATCGTGACCATTACCGACCGTCGCATCAATGGCAATATCGCCTGGATGAAGCTTTTCCCTGATAAGATTATGAGCCGTTTTAACCAGTGAAATGCGTTGCATAATAACGTTGAATTGCAGAAGATAAAGGGGTGTTAACCAATAAGGCATCAATGAAATGCCGGCTAAACCAGGGTATTTGTAAACTGCCTTTGGCACCGAAACCGTTAAAAATAGCAAGTTGCGGGTATTGCGGATGAGGGCCGATAAACGGTTGTTTATCCAACGTGCAGGGCCGGATATTGGCTTGATGGTTTATCAGTGTGGCTTGCGCCAAATTGGCTGAGACCGGTTTGAGCGCATTTAGCAACTCATTTTTGCCTCGCTTTGTAGGCTGTGTATTCAGGTTTTCCCGGTCGAACGTTGCACCAATACGAATGTGACAGCTGTTTAAAGGAATTAACCAGTTGCCGTAATTAAGGATGTTATCGGGCAATTCAGTTTGATGCTCCAGCGTTAAAATTTCCCCTTTAACCGCTTGAAAAGGCAGCCAGGAAAACCAGCAATTATTCGTGGCATGATGGCCTTCACAAAAAATAATCTTTTTTGGGGAAATATCCTGCCAGCGTAAAACGGGAGTTAACTGTATGTCACGATAATCAAGTTCAGCCAGCCGATAACTGCCTCGGGCTATAAAAAAATCTTTTAGGCAACATAATAACGGTCTGGTTAATAAATACCCGGTTTGTTTTTGCTGCAGAAATCCGAAAGGCGTTGAAAAATTATCAAGGGTCTGTCCTGATGGCGTGATGGCGCCCAGATAGTCTTGATAATCGGGGTTGTCGAGTTTGTTGATACAGCGTATTGATTCCTTATTACTCAGAAAAAACCGCAGCATCGGTTTTTCTATATAAAAGGTCTGCTGAAAGAATTCAGCCAGGCGCGAGTAACTTTGTTTTGCCGCAGGCAATAACCTGTCTACATCAACGGTTTTTACAAAACGCATTCCTGTGACTGGATTAATCAGACCTGCCGCGACCTGCGAGGCATTTTCCCTGCCGTTGTCAATAATGACGACCTTGAAATCCCGCTGCATGAGCTCCCAGGCCAGCAAGCTGCCAGCCAGACCCTGGCCAATAATTAAAAAATCGATATTCATCGGGTCAGTTACTACTCAACTGTCAACGCCGACAACCACTAACCCCTCCGCCTGAAAACCATCAGCGTAATATCATCATTAAAGGATTCTCTTTGGCTAAATTGTTTCAGATGTTTTAGCAGTGCATCTATGATGCTTTCGGGAGGCTGCCCCGCATATTGCATGAAAATATCACTGACGCGCTCTATGCCAAAGAATTCACCGTCTGGATTTTCTGCTTCAGTTAATCCGTCAGTATAAAGAAGGATTAAATCGCCTTTGGCAAGTGTTGTGGTTTTCTCCTCAAAAACAAGATTTTTTCGCACCCCTAATATCATACCCTCGGCGTCCAGCTGTCTGCATTCACGTTGAAAAGAGCTGAACAGCAGTGGCGGCGGATGTCCTGCATTGGCAAAGCTTAATTGATGGGTGCTGGTGTCATATTGTAGATAATACAGGGTGATGAAATAATCTGCATTATCCAAGTCCTCAAACAGAAAATTATTGAGTACACCCAGTGTTTCCGAGGGCGTTCCCATGCGGTTAGCCTGTGTTCGAATGGCGCTGCGTGTTTCCACCATAAACAGGGCCGGACCGATAGAATGTCCAGAGACATCGGCAATAATCATATCCAGTTGGTCTTCACTGCGAAAAAAATAATCAAAATAGTCACCACCAACCTGAGCGGCGGGCAAGCAATAGCCGGTTACTTCAAAATGATCCGATCTAATCGGAGCTGATGGCGACAGGGAGGCTTGAATCCGCTGGGCAATCTTGATTTCACTTTGGGCAATTGCCAGACTGACCTGCGCCTGACGAATTTTCTGTTCAGCCGCTTTTCTGGCAGTGATTTCGTGTATGAACCCGCTGAATATATAGGCATTGCCCAGTTTTAAAGGGGAGATACTGAATTCAACAGGAAATTCAGAGCCATCCCTGCGTATGGCGACATGCTCGATCAGACGATTTAATAAGGGACCACTGCCCGTTTTTAGAAAATGTTGTATTCCCTGATTGTGAGACTTGCGAAACCGTGATGGAATGATTAAATCTGCAAGACGCTGGCCAATGGCCTCATTGCGTGACCAGCCGAATATTTTTTCAGCCTGATGATTCCAATCAGTAATGAGTCCATTGGAGTCCATAATTACAATGGCGCTTAAGGAGCTTTCAATAATCAGGCGCGTGCGCTTCTCACTTTCGATAAGGGCATCCTGAAAATGTTTTCTGGCAGTAATATCCCGATCAACGCCGCGCCATTTAAGCAGTTTTCCTTCTGCGCTAATTATAGGCAATCCGGTTGATTCGGTCAGAACAGGATGTCCGTTTTTATGGCGGTAGTGATTAATCAAAGCATAAAAAGACTGATGACTAGTTGAATAAACCTGCTGCTCCTCTTTGTCCTGGGGTGTTAAAAATTCAGTATAATGTTTGCCAATGACTTCATCCTGGCTAAATCCAAGAATCTGGTTAACAGCAATACTAGAGTAGATATAGTATCCATGCGGGTCTTGCTCCCATAACCACTCGCCGGCCATTTCCGCCATTTGTCTGAAACGTTCTTCACTTTCCTTCAACGCCGATTCTGCTTTCTTACGCTCGGTGATGTCGACGATGGAGCTGAGTATTAATGTTTCTTCATTATTATCGATAAGACTGAGGCCAATTTCCACAGGAAATTCAGTCCCGTCTTTGCGTAACCCGTAGAGTTCTCGGCCCATCCCCATCGTTCTGGACACGGGAGCGGTAAGGTACGCTTGACGAAAACCGATATGCGCACTGCGAAAGCGCTCCGGCACTAACATTTCAACAGGTTGTCCGATCAGCTCATTGCGTGAGTAACCGAAAAACGCCTCTGTTTGCGAATTGACTATCTCAATCGTTCCTGACTCATTCACCATAACTATCGCGTTGGGCGCCGATTCCATCGCTTGTCGAAACCGATGCTCCAGGCGCTTGCGCTCGGAGATATCTTCTTCAAGAGCCAGAAAATGAGTCACTTCATCCTGATCGTTTTTAATGGCGCTGACACACTCATAAACCCAGTAATCCTCACCATTTTTTTTCTGATTCTTGATTTCTCCGCACCATTCCCCGGAGCTCAAAAGGTTTTGCCACATGCTTTGATAGTGTTCCAGCGGCGTGTTGCCGGATTGCATGATTTTCGGGTTTTTCCCCAGTAATTCTTCGGATGTATAGCCGGTAATCTCGGTGAATTTCGGGTTGATGTATTCTATAAGTCCATTTTTGTCAGTAATAAGCACGGCACTGGCACTTTGTTCTACTGCCCTGTGCATCATCAGCTGAAGTTTATCCAGCGCTTTTCTGTCGCTGATATCCTGGATCAGCAAAACAATGCCGGTTTTCTTCGGGTCTTGACCAGGTAAAACAGAAAGAGAGATGAGTACCGGAATGCGCTTGTTCGCTTTGGTGACCAGTTCACTTTCAAAGCTTTTGCCAGAAATGTCCTCGCTTAAACCGGCGAGCGTGATCTGCCATTTTTCTGGCGAACAGATAGTATCAAGCGGTTTATCGATGAGTTCATGTTCACGATAGCCTAAAAAAACAGTGGCAGAAGGATTTGCCTGTTTGACCAGAGGCACAATGCCTGCTGCAACATTAGAACGATCTAATTCAACAATAACGATATTGAAAGCGAGGTCATCTATGAACTGATACATAGGCATTTATCGAATGGTTGTTATAATATTGCACATCATACCCGGGTTTTTTAATGCTTCCTCTTCCTGGCTCTCCAGGCAACTGCTCCTGTGTTGCTATCGATCGCAGTTCCAGACGCGATTCGACCTCCCCAATCCCTGGAGTCGTACCTCCTGCATCCGTGCAGACTTCAGGCAGTAATGGAAATGAAAGAGCAGAACCTTGATGTGCGGTTAGTATAAATTAACTATTGATAGAAAGATTGTGCTTTCAGCTTTTTAACGCAGGTCAAACATCGACTTAAATGGCGGTTACCTTAAGGTAGTTGAGTTATATAAAGCCAACACATGTTTCACGTAATTTTGCGTCTCAGGGTATGGTGGAATAGAGTTGTTATAGCGTATTACTGCATTTTCACCTGCATTGTATGCGGCAACTGCAAGATCCAGATTTGGATTGAACAGCTCGATTAAATATTTTAAATAACGTGTGCCTCCGTCAATATTCTGATCGGGATCATTCCGGTCGCTAACACCAAATCGTCTAGCTGTATCTGGCATCAACTGCATTAAACCCACTGCTCCTTTCGGTGATTGTGCGGTTGAGTTGTACGCTGATTCAGTTTGAATAACGGCATGAACCAATTTGGCATCAACCTGATGCCTAGAGGCGGCCTCTTCAACAAGATCAGCAAATCTTTTTTTGTTAGCACTTGAAAAAGTATGAAGTTTTGCATGATTTTGGATTGATTTTGAAAATCGAAATATTTTTGTACTGATAATACGCTTATATAAGCCATGTCTAGGTACATTGATAGCAGTGTTGTATTTTGACCTCATATTCCGCTTATACAAGCCATGTCGAGGTATATTGATTTCAGTGTAGTATTTTGACTTGGTCCTACGCTTATACAAGCCATGTCGAGATTGATTGGTATTGGTGTAGTAGACGCCGCCATCAATATCAGTAAACTTGTAGATATCAGCCGCCACCTCATTTGAGATGAATAAAGTCAATAAAATAAACACAATTATCATTATTTTTTTCCTATATTACAGGGTTAATTACCACTAAACTTGCAGCTTTAAGCGCTTTATTTCTGGCTTCATCGACGCTTTCAGCGGCGGCTAAAGCCACCCCCATACGCCTTTTTACAAATGCTTCCGGTTTGCCGAATAATCTGATTTCACTATCAGGCACGGCCAGCGCTTCAGCCAGCCCTTCATAGACAACACCTTTGGCATTAATGCCCCCTAAAATAACTGCGCTGGCACCTGCTTTTTGCAACCTCGTGTCGACAGGCAAACCTAAAATAGCTCTTGCATGTAATTCAAACTCATTTTGTTTTTGTGTGACCATTGTCACCATGCCGGTATCATGCGGTCTGGGACTAACCTCGCTGAACCAGACATCATCGCCCTTGATAAACAACTCAACGCCAAACAAACCCAGCCCGCCGATTTCACTGGTAACTTTGAAAGCAATGTCCTGGGCCGATTTTATTGATGCTTGACTCATTATTTGCGGTTGCCAGCTTTCCCGGTAATCGCCATTTTCCTGTACATGACCGATGGGTTCGCAAAAATGAGTCTCGACTTCACCGTTTTTATTTAATGCGCGAACAGTCAGCAAGGTGATTTCGAAATCAAAGTCTATTTTT
Source organism: Methylococcaceae bacterium (assembly GCA_024636875.1). Taxonomy (GTDB): domain Bacteria; phylum Pseudomonadota; class Gammaproteobacteria; order Methylococcales; family Methylomonadaceae; genus JAGXGJ01. The sequence continues at coordinate 11,303 of JAGXGJ010000178.1, forward strand.
GCTTCAACAATGACTTTGCCGGTATCTACACGCCCGCTGGATTTGGCATAATCCCACGCGGCTTTAAGCTGGTCAGCGCTTTCAACCATAGACTGACCTTTACCAGATGACGACATGGTCGGCTTGATAAAGCACGGATAGCCGATGCCGCCGTCGACCGCAGCTTGCAATTCCTCAAAACTTTGGGCAAAAGCATAATTCGAAGTGGGTATTTTAAGCTGTTCTGCGACCAGTGTTCTGATACCCTCCCTGTTCATCGTTAATTGAATAGCTCTTGCATTGGGTACGACTGTACAGAGCCCCTCTGCCTCAATATCAGCGAGCGCCGAAGTCGCAATCGCCTCTATTTCAGGAATGATAAAATCGGGCTGTTCCAGCGCAATCAGTTTTTTCACTGCTCCGGTATCGGTCATGTCTATGACATGGCTGCGATGGGCTACCTGGTGTGCCGGGGCATGCTGATAGCGATCAACCGCAATCACTTCTACGCCGTAGCGTTGCAATGAAATAGTCAATTCCTTGCCCAGCTCGCCGCTGCCCAGGAGTAAAGCTTTGGTTGCGCCTTCAGTTAATGCTGTGCCTATCTTCATTTTGCATCCGCCAGGTAGTTGTCTATATCTTCCTTTGAAAAACCGATTTTTTGGGCTACCCGGTCAGCGTGGCTAACGCGGGAAATACCATCGATCAATTTATAGGTGGGCGCATCATGGGCAAATTCAACCTGTTTTGGCAAGCCTGTCCCCTGGCCCACAAAATGATCAACCAATTGATGATTGTGGGTAATTAGAATGGTGCTGTTGCCTTTGCGATAAAAACCATTGAGGACATTAGACGAAGATTCCAATTTTTCTTCAAAGGTGGTGCCTTCGGATAATTCATCCAGTATTACCACACTCTTGGCGGTTGTTGCCAGAAAGATGTCCCTGGTTCTTTTTAATTCCGTACCAAAACGGCCTTCACCGTCAACAAGGTGACTGATTTCAGGCGCTTGATAAAAAATCCTGTCGGCTACGGTTAGCGTTGCCGATTGTGCAGGCACATAACAACCGATTTGCGCCAGCAATTGAATCTGGGCGATGGTTTTGCAAAAAGCTGTTTTACCGCCGCTGTTAGGGCCGGTCACCAGCACCAGCTTGTCATCCTCCAAAACAAAATCGTTGCCGATATAGGCGTAATTTTGTTTGCCTAATACGGGATTTTTGGCACCAGCCAGATTAATTCGATGATGCTCTCCTTCAATAAGGGCCGGTAAAACTACACTGCTGCCAAACACTTCTGCAAATTTAATAAATGACAGCAGTTCGTCCAGCTGGCCAAAAGCATCCATTATTTCAGCAACATCGGATGAGTTTTTAAACTCGTTTCTTAACGGGATGATACAGCTGTCCCGATCAAATCCACCGACTACAGGATAATAAATAAGCAATAAAGGCACAAAGAAAATCATAGCGGTGGGGATTGCTTCAACGGAAACCTTAAACATATCCGTTGGAAAAAAATGCGCCAGTGCCCAGACTATTCCGAAAAAAAGTGTAATCAGCAGTGGTTTGAATAACCGTGGTCTGAATATAATTGCGGGTGAAAATGAACTCTTTCTTTCCTGCCTGGATTGAATCCCATTTTCAGAAATATAAACAGGCCCTGCCATTAACGAATAAGTCCGTGTATCAGCAAATGCCTTTATTTTGTCAAAAAGCGTTTTTAAATAAGCGCTTTGTGGTACCTCGATAGCCTGTATTTGATCAACCAGTTCAAGCATGAAACGAACGCCCCTTTTATATTGCAGATAGCCATAACCTTCAATTTCATGTTCTTCTCTGGCTGTACCAAACGTACCCAGAAATTGTCCAAATAATAACAAATAAAAGTTTTTTTCCTGTTCAGCTGCAGTTTCTACAAGGCGTTCAAGTGTTTCCTTTAGTACGGAATTACTCTGCAGTTCCTCAACGGCTTCCTGCTTGGCCTTGATCTCATCCAGAACATCCAGCGGCTGTGTTAAAGAACGATATAATACTGCTTGCCCTATCATTGTAGAAGCATGATTGACGGCTTCAAACACTTTATCGACTTCTATGGTATTGAAGGCGCTTTCGTCTATGACACCGGCACCGGTAGCCAACGGTTTGCTGGATTTTACGATAGGCCAGGCATCTTGCCAAACGGATAATATTGTCTCTTTCATTGCTTTTGTTCTATTTTATCGAGTACGCCAAAAACTGTAATTTTTATCAAAACATGCTTATTAGTAATAATAGCCGCTTAAAGTTTATGTTCAAGTAAACGGGTGATGGCATTAACATGCGCATCTGAATCATTAAGAGCCGGGATATACCGATAGCTTGTTCCACCGGCTTTCATAAATAGTGATTTATTCTCCATTGCTATTTCTTCCAGTGTTTCCAGACAGTCAACTGCAAAACCGGGACAAACGATATCAACCGTTTTAATACCTTGCCCGGGAAGATTTTGCAGCGTGTCTGCACAATAAGGTTTTAGCCATTCTGCCTTGCCAAAACGGGATTGAAAGACAATCATCCATTCTTTTTCCTTAAGGCCCAGTTTTTCGGCAATCAAGGCCGCTGTGTTATGGCACTGATGAAAATAAGGATCGCCCCATTTAGTAAGCTGCTCAGGCAGGCCGTGAAAAGACATTAATAACAGTTCATTTCTATCCTGCTCACGCCACGCCTGCTCAATAGATCCAGCTACCGCAGTAATATAATGTTTATCCTGATGGTAATCGCTGATAAATTGAATGTTGGGCAGATGCCGCCATTTATTAAGTTCCTTGACCAGATGGTCATAGATGGATGCTGTCGTGGTTGAAGAATATTGAGGATATAATGGCAATATGATCAGATCAGTTATGCCGGCTTTTTTAAACGCTCTTAACTGGTTTGCAATGGAAGGTTCACCATAGCGCATCACAAAGTCTGTGGTAATGCCCTTGGCACTGAGCTGATCAGCTGTTTTCTCGGTTAACTCCCTGGTCAGGTAAGTTAAAGGCGAGCCTTTTTCATGCCAAACTTTACGATAGGCTAAGGCAGATCGAGCGGGTCGAAATGGCAACACAAAAAAATGCAAAATCACCCACCACAGAGGGCGAGGCAGATTAACGACGCGAGGATCCCACAGAAATTCCTTAAGAAACCGCCGAACCGCCGGTGTTGTCGGTGCTGTCGGCGAACCCAGATTGGCCAACAGAACACCAATTTTTTTGTTAACCATAAAAACCTAGCGGTTAAGCAGATTTAAAAATTCCGAACGCGTACTGATCTCTTTGCGAAAAATTCCCGTCATTACTGAGGTAGTCATCACTGAATTCTGTTTCTCAACACCCCGCATCATCATACATAAATGCTTGGCTTCAATAACCACAGCCACACCTCTGGCGCCAATTGAAAACTCAATCGCATCCGCTATTTGTTTAGTCAGTTTTTCCTGAATTTGCAAACGCCGTGCATACATGTCAATGATACGAGCTATTTTAGACAAGCCCAGTACTTTACCGTGCGGTAAATAGCCTACATGACATTTGCCAATAAACGGCAGCAAATGATGTTCACATAATGAATATAATTCAATATCCTTAACGATAACCATGTCTTCGGTATCGGCGGTAAAAATAGCGTCATTCAACACTTCTTCCAGCGTTTTTTCATAGCCGTTATTCAAAAATTTGAACGCCTCGGCGGCCCGTTTCGGAGTATCGATCAGACCTTCACGATTTATGTCTTCACCGACGGCTTTAATAATATTTGCAAAATGCTCTTCCAAGGTTTCAGTCCCGATTATAAAAAATGAATCGAAGTATAGCACTACCTTTTATGTTGCTGCCACATTTTGAACGGGTATGGAATTTTTTACCAGGTACAAGACGAAAGCACTCTCTAACCCGCTACTTTTATATTTCATTGAGTTGTAAACTTTAAGGCCTGCAGTATTACATTTTTATCAGCGCCTGATTTAACGGCATTTTCACTGATAGTTCTGCGCCAACCCCTGGCGCCCGGTTCACCATGAAAAAGCCCTAAAATATGCCGCGATACGCTGTTTAAGCGGGCTCCCGTTTTAAGCTGTTCCTGGATATAAGGTATCAATAACTTCACAATCGCATCGCGTGAAAGTGGTTCATTAACGGCACCAAAAAACCGCCTGTCAACATCCGCCAGGATATAAGGATTATGATAAGCCTCTCGCCCCATCATGACCCCATCAACCTTTTTCAGCATTTCTTCAGCCTGATTTAAAGAGGTAATGCCGCCATTCATTATGATCTCCAGTTGCGGAAAATCTTTTTTCAGTTGATAGATCAGGTCGTAGCACAACGGCGGGACTTCACGGTTTTCTTTGGGCGACAGGCCGCTTAACCAGGCTTTCCTGGCATGAACTATAAATGTTCTGCATCCCGCATTGGCGACCGTTGCTATAAAATGCACCAGTTCCTGATATGAATCACGCTCATCAATGCCAATTCTGGATTTAACCGTAACTGGAATAGCGACCGCCTGAGACATTGCAGCAATACACTCGGCAACCAACTCCGGTTCAGCCATCAAACAAGCGCCAAAACGCCCATTCTGAACCCGGTCGCTGGGGCAGCCGACATTCAAATTGACTTCCGTATAACCATAGTCTTCAACCATCCTGGCACAGCTGGCTAATTCGCGTGGATTACTGCCGCCCAATTGAAAGGCAAGCGGATTTTCGGCGGCATTAAACTGCAAAAAACGGTGGTGATCGCCATGAATTAATGCCCCGGTCGTTACCATCTCGGTATACAACAAGGCCTGCTTTGAAATCAGCCGGTGAAAAAATCGGCAGTGTCTATCCGTCCAATCCAGCATTGGGGCTACGGAGAACCTCGATGCCTTGAAAATGGCGGGCTGTTTCTCCTCGATATTAAGTTCTGACATTTTTGTTCTTGATTATTCCTGTAAATTTTCAGGTTAGATTTAGTCCGGAATATCTGCCTGAAATAAAGCGTCCGATAGGCAGGCTCTCTGAGAGTTTTTTATTTAATCATGGCCTTTTGATTTAATTGCTTGTATTTTGCAGGAAATGTTTAAATATACGGATTCTATGTTATCAATAAAATTAAATATATGATCAAAAATAGATATCAAAAGCCGTCGCCGCAAACTCAGGATGAAGCGATGAAAATAGCCAGAGGAACTCAACGTCCCGCACAAACCAAGGAACAAACGAAACTGATAGCTCAGGGTATTCAAAAAGGAATCGATCTATACAAAAAACAGCAAAAAGAAAGAACCCGAGACCTGAACAGAAAACTCAAGAAAGCCACAAGACAACAGCAACCATCGGTTGAGTCAGAAGATGATGAAATACCAGAGAGAATTGTTTATCAGCAGCATTGGTTGCCTTGGCTGCTACTGGTTTTGACCTGGTTAGCTATGGGCATTTATTTTCTGGTCAAAGCTACCACATGAGCGAAAGTTATTGATATTTATAAGATATCTATAGGAGCCAAAGTTGGTAAAGCGACCTTTGTAATACCCTCACCCTAACCCTCTCCCAAAGGGAGAGGGGACTTTGTGTCGCTTTACCAACGTCGGATTCTATATCTAATTTATTCGATTTCCATCTTTAATTTCGTCCAGGTGACCAATTTGGCTAGAGCTTTTCTCAGATTCCGCATTGGCTCTCAATAACCGTACGTCCCTATTGGGTAGCTGTTAAGAGTTTCTTTGGACACCATTGCCTTCACCTGCATTTTTCCTTCTCACAGGGCAAAGGCAGTATTTTCCAATAGATAAATGAGTCTGAAAAAGGGGAAGATGAATCCTTAATAACTCAGCCGCTTTTTAAGTCTCGTTCATTAATGGTTTTAAATAATTTAGAGCGTTCTTTTTGCAATTGTTCAGCCGCCTGATCATCAGTTTGATTAAGAGCAACTTTGTCTAGTATTTCAAAAGAGAGGTCAGGTTTCAAATAGTTTCCGGCATTTTCAATGGTTTTCAATTTGTCATAAGGTGTCATCATACATTCATAGGGATAGATTTTCTTGTCCTTACCCTTACTGTCAGTAATGGTCTTGGGGAAAAAGCAGGGACGATGGTAGTTAATATAAGGAAACAGTGTCGTGTGATTGAATTCATTAATTAAGGGTGCCCAGCGCTGAGGGATATGTGCATAACCAAACAGTTTCCTGATCACGGAACCATTTTTACTTTCGACTAAGGCGTTGTCATTGGTTTGTCTGGAGCGAGATTTGGTAAATTCAATCAGCAGTTTTTGCAGCAACGCAGCCACTTTGTAGTTAATGTATTCCGAGCCATTATCGGAATGGAAGCCTTGAATAACAAAAGGAAAGCAATCCAGAAGTTGTTCAATAGCCGGCATTAAATACTGTTCACTGATTTTCTCAACTGTACACACCACTTGGAATTGAGTCACCTCATCAACGGCATTAATGTGGTAGACGCCTTTTTGCTTATCCTGATCGCCCTGATGAACCGTATCAATCCGAATAAAGCCGGGCTCGCCGTTGGATAAAGGCTTTTTTCTTTCGCCAATAAGAGCAACTTTGGGGCGGGTTTTTTCAAAGGTGTAGCGTTGCCGAAGATAAGACTGTGATTTTCTGAGATTGTACAAATGCGCTACCGATATGCCCGCTAACCGTTGGTATTGTGTTTGATTAAAGAGCTTATAAGCACGTTCGCAAAGCTTTTTAGTGGCAGGCCCGCTGAGGGTATTATGTCGCTCATCAAGTGATGCCAGCAGGCGAATATCTTCAGCTGTATAAAGACGCTCAAAGCCTTGATAAGTGCGCTGTTGCCGTTCAATCTTGCCGGTGTCTCGGTATTGCTTAACCAGGCGTGTGATCTGTTGCCTTGAATAACCGGTAATTTTAATCAGAAAGCGTACCACAACGCCTTTTGAGCGCTTTTTCAGCGAGGGGTATCTGAATTTAACCAACGTGCGCTGTATGCCCCGGTAGCACTCCTCCTTGCTACTGGCAACCAGAAAGGCGACGGCCTGGCTGCCGGTTAAAAACTGTTCCAACTGCTCTATGGTATTTAAGTCGTTTATGTTCATGATAGGTTTCATTCTCTTATCATAAACGAGATGTAAGCGTTTGTCAGACTCATTTTCCGTTAGAAATACGGCACTTCTTCAGACTCATTTAGTATTGGAAGAGGCTAAGGCTGGACTTTCACCAGCTAGCTGATTACCATGTCAGTCTCACCGACGATGATGGCGGATTAACTAGCGCCGAATCCGCTCTAAGCTCTTATATTGGATTATCTTTATAAATAGTGGTTGCATAAATAGCGGCTGCGCCAACGAAATGGATACTACGGATAGTTTATTTATTTAAACAAAGGGAAATAATGAATCTATGCATGGTCTATGCTAACTTAGAGATGTAACAAAACCATTATGGGAGTTGTAATGACTATATTTGAGCACTACAGAACAAAATTTGACGAACTGAAGGAAGAAGAACTTACGATTCAGGAATATCTGGATCTATGCAAGAAAGACCCTCTTGCCTATGCTAGTCCGGCCGAGCGTATGCTTAATGCGATTGGCGAGCCGGAATTGCTTGATACGCACCATGACCCCAGACTGAGCAGACTGTTCCTGAACAAAGTCATTAAAATCTATCCAGCTTTTCGCGAATTTTACGGGATGGAAGAAGTGATCGAACAAATCGTTTCTTTCTTCAAACATGCCGCCCAAGGCCTGGAAGAAAAAAAGCAGATTCTCTACTTGCTGGGCCCGGTCGGCGGCGGAAAATCATCACTCGCTGAAAAACTTAAATCGTTGATGGAAAAGACACCTTTCTACGCTATAAAAGGATCGCCGGTATTTGAATCGCCACTGGGATTATTTAATGTCAATGAAGATGGCGATATACTGGAAAATAATTACGGGATACCCAAGCGTTACCTGAATACCATCATGTCGCCCTGGGCAACAAAACGCCTGCACGAGTTTAATGGCGATATACGGCAATTTAAAGTGATCAAGATACGGCCGTCGATCCTGAAACAGATTGCTGTTACCAAGACGGAACCGGGCGATGAAAATAATCAGGATATTTCCTCTCTGGTAGGCAAGGTTGACATTCGTAAACTGGAAAAATACTCCCAGGACGATCCGGATGCGTATAGTTACTCCGGAGGTCTTTGCCGGGCAAATCAGGGTCTGCTCGAATTTGTGGAGATGTTCAAAGCCCCTATTAAAGTACTGCATCCTCTACTGACCGCTACCCAGGAAGGTAATTACAAAGGTACTGAAGGTTTTCCTGCGATTCCTTTTCAGGGCATTATCCTCGCGCATTCGAACGAATCTGAATGGCAAGCGTTCAAAAACAATAAAAATAATGAAGCCTTTCTCGATCGAATCTATATCGTCAAGGTTCCTTATTGCCTGAGAGTTTCAGAAGAGATCAAAATTTACAAGAAACTTTTGGAAAACAGTTCCCTGTATGATGCGCCTTGCGCCCCCGGCACCTTAAAAATGATGGCGCAATTCGCTGTATTATCACGCTTAAAAGAACCTGAAAATTCCAGCATTTTTTCCAAAATGAGGATTTACAATGGCGAAAATCTGAAAGACACCGACCCTCATGCCAAATCTTTCCGGGAATACCGTGACTATGCCGGCGTGGATGAAGGCATGACCGGCCTGTCTACCCGCTTTGCTTTCAAGATTCTGTCCAGGGTATTTAACTTCGATAACACCGAGGTTGCAGCAAATCCTGTTCATCTATTATATGTTTTGGAGCAGCAGATTGAACGCGAACAGTTCCCTGCCGAAATAGAGGAAAAATATCTATCTTATCTGAAAGGTTATTTAACTCAGCGCTATATCGATTTTATCGGCAAGGAAATCCAGACGGCCTATCTGCAATCCTATTCCGAATATGGACAAAACATATTCGATCGTTATGTGACCTATGCCGACTACTGGATTCAGGATACCAATTATCGCGATCCGGATACCGGTGAAATGTTCGATAGAAGCGCTTTAAATGATGAACTGGAAAAAATAGAAAAACCGGCGGGAATCAGTAACCCCAAGGATTTCCGTAATGAAATCGTCAATTTCGTATTACGGGCCCGGGCAAAAAATGATGGCAAGAATCCTGCGTGGACCAGTTACGAAAAGCTGCGGGTGGTCATTGAAAAGAAAATGTTCTCAACTACAGAAGATTTGCTGCCAGTGATTTCATTTAATGCCAAAGCATCCCCTGACGATCAGAAAAAGCACGAGGAATTTATTGATCGTATGGTGGAAAAAGGCTATACCGAAAAACAGGTGCGTTTACTCAGTGAATGGTATTTAAGAGTACGTAAATCTTCTTAGCCCGTGGTGAATAAAGTGATTCAAATCGTAGACAGACGTCTGAATGGGAAAAACAAAAGTGCTGTTAACCGGCAGAAATTTATCCATCGTTTTCGCTCGCAAATTAAAAAAGCGGTGGCTGATGCGATAAACAAACGCGGCGTGACGGATCTGGACAAAGGCGAAAAAGTCTCCATTCCGGCCAAAGATACGTCTGAACCTTTTTTTCACCATGGCGAGGGTGGGTATCGTGAACGCATCCACCCAGGCAACAAGGAATTTCAACAGGGCGATAAAATCGCCAGACCTGAAGAGAGTTCCGGGAGGGGTAATGAAGCCTCAAACAGCGGTGAAGGCCAAGATGAATTTATCTTTGAACTGACACGTGAAGAATTTCTTAATTTCTTCTTTGAGGACCTTGAGTTGCCAAATCTGGTGAAAACCCGATTGGCTGCCATTAATGAGACTAAAAAAGTGCGTGCGGGACATACCAGTGACGGCATACCTTCCAATATCAATGTTATTCGTTCTTTACGAAACGCTTTAGGGCGAAGGATCGCCTTGCGCGCACCGTATTACGACAGCTTGATCGAGGCAGAGAAACAACTGGAGGAATTACTCAAACATTATGATGAAACAGACACCGTTGTCATCATGCTGCAAAAAGAAATTGAGCAGCTTAAGGCAAAAATAGCCCGGGTTCCTTTCATCGATACCTTTGATTTAAGATATGACAACCGTGTTGATCGGCCAAAACCGGTTACGCAAGCCGTCATGTTTTGCATCATGGATATCTCCGGATCCATGGGGACTGATGAAAAAGATATCGCCAAACGGTTTTTCATGTTGTTGTATCTTTTTCTTGTGAAGACCTATGAAAAAATTCAGGTCATTTTCATTTCTCATCACACGGAAGCCCATGAAGTCGACGAGGAAACCTTTTTTTATTCGAGGGAAACCGGGGGTACGGTTGTTTCCAGCGCACTCAATCTGATGAGCACGATTATTCAGCAGCGCTTCCCCACCTCGCAATGGAATATTTATGCCGCTCAAGCTTCAGATGGGGACAACTGGGATAACGATTCAAGAGAATGTACGAAAATCATGTCCGAAAAAATCATGCCTTATATGCAGTATTATGCCTATATCGAGATTACCGGGGACACAAATAAGAATCTCTGGCAAGAATATTTAACACTAAAAGATCAATGGAAAAATTTTGCCATGCAACGCATTGAAACATTGACAGATATTTATCCGGTATTTCGAAAACTTTTTGAGAAAAAGAACGCATGAACAACAAACTACTATCAGAAACATCGGAATGGACTTTTGAGTTGATAGAAAAATATCATAAGGAAATTGCCCGCATCGCCGGAAATTTTGGTCTGGACACCTACCCTGTCCAGCTCGAAATTATAACGGCCGAACAAATGATGGATGCCTATGCTTCTATTGGTATGCCGATCGTTTATAGCCACTGGTCCTTCGGTAAAGAATTTGTCAGAAATGAAGCACGCTATAAGAAAGGTCAAATGGGTTTGGCCTATGAGATTGTGATCAATTCAAATCCCTGCATCGCTTATTTAATGGAAGAAAACACTATGACGATGCAGGCATTAGTGATTGCCCATGCGGCTTACGGGCATAATTCTTTTTTTAAAAATAACTACTTGTTTACCACCTGGACCAGTGCAGATTCAATTATTGATTATCTGCTGTTTGCCAAAAATTATATTGCTCAATGTGAAGAACGTTATGGGGAAACACAGGTTGAGGAAATTCTTGACTCCTGCCATGCATTAAGGAATTTTGGCGTTGACCGTTACAAACGTCCATCCCGGTTGTCGATGCAGGAAGAGCAGGCCAGGCAAAAGGTTCGTGAAGAGTACCTGCAATCTCAAATCAATGAATTATGGCGGACAATTCCGGCAAAAGAAGTATTGAGTAAAGCCAAAAATGATTGGCAATTTCCCAAAGAACCCCAGGAAAACATCCTCTATTTCATAGAAAAAAACGCTCCTTTTCTTGAACCCTGGCAGCGAGAAATAGTGCGTATTGTGCGTAGAATTGCACAATATTTTTATCCCCAGCGACAGACTCAGGTAATGAATGAAGGCTGGGCTACTTTCTGGCATTACACGCTGCTTAACCAGCTTTATGCCGAAGGGCTTGTAACCGACGGTTTCATGATTGAATTTTTGCAATCACATACCAACGTCATCCATCAACCCGCTTTCGATAGTAAATATTATTCCGGCATTAATCCCTACGCGCTGGGTTTTGCGATGATGACCGATATCCGCAGAATCTGCGAAAATCCTACAGATGAAGACCGGCACTGGTTTCCGGATATTGCCGGCAGCGACTGGAATAAAACGCTGCATTTTGCCATGCAGAATTTTAAAGATGAAAGCTTCATCGGCCAGTATTTATCGCCTAAAGTTATCCGTGACTTCAAGCTGTTCTCGATTCTTGATGATTATAACGAAAGTGAAATAGCGGTCACATCAATACATAATGAAAGAGGCTATCAATATATCCGGCAGGTTTTATCAGAACAGTACAATCTGGGCAGCAATGAACCCAACATCCAGGTCTACGATGTCGACCGGAAAGGCGACAGAACACTGACCTTGCGGCACATGCAGTATCACGGTATGCCTCTGGACAAAAGTATCAATGAAGTATTGAAACATGTAGTCAGACTCTGGGGTTTCGATGTGCAACTTGAAACCGTAAGCGAGGCCAACTCAATTATTCATATCTTTGAATGTAAACATTAAGGTTCATAATGGATTACGGGGAGTGCCGTGACTGGGTTGGAGCTTGGCGGAATTTCAGCATAAGATAATAATTTACCAAACTACATAGATGCGAATAAACAAACGATTACATATACCAGGCGGTTGTTATAAGGGATATTGTGCTTCGCACTGAATAGTCACACAAGTTCTTGATAATTTTTGAATATGTCTTTCCAGTTATTCTTGCATATAGGCCCGCTTCAAGCCGGAAATGTCAATTTTTGTCATTTGCATCATGGCCTGCATCACCCTTCCCGCTTTTGCCGGATCAGGATCGCTCAATAATTCAATGAGGACATTGGGAACGATCTGCCAGGACACGCCGAATTTGTCTTCCAGCCAGGCGCATTGATTTTCTTTCCCGCCTGCGGAAAGTTTCTCCCAATATTCATCCACTTCTGCTTGCGTCTCGCAGTGCACAACAAACGAGATGGCGGGCGAGAACTTGAACATCGGGCCGCCATTGAGCGCCGTGAATTCTTGTCCGTCAAGCTGGAAATTTGCAGTCATGACTGTACCCTTCGGTGCGGGTGCGCCCTCTCCATAACAATTGACACTCAAGACTTTGGAGTTCTTAAAAACAGAAACATAAAAATTCATCGCTTCTTCAGCCTGGTTATCAAACCACAAAAATGGGGTTATTTTTTGCATGATTTTTTACTCCTCAAAATGATAGCTCACGGTTCGCCCATTCAGACGGCCAGTTCATCAGATTTTCCCACAATGCCTTGATAAAGGCTGGGCGGGAAGCCAAGCAACGCTAAAATACGCAGCTGTACGGCATTTAGTTGCGTCATACAACAGCAATCCGTTCC
>JAGXGJ010000179.1 GCA_024636875.1 Methylococcaceae bacterium
AGATAATGACATTTGAGTAGGCTCACTTGATAATGGTTTTTCGAAGCTCTATTTTGATTTTGACTCCTACTCTTTTCAATAGCCAGCGGGTAATTTATCAGGAAAGCAATATGATATGCTTGTAAGGCGTTGTTTTATATCGCACAAATAGATCTACACCCGTTCCAGACAGTCGACAATGAAATCACTGGTCTCGAACGATACACCAAAGATGATTGTGAACAGTCCAGTCATCATATTCAAAATACCAAACGGAGCCAACTTGTCCTTGAGTCCCATGTCATGGTCATCTGCTTTTACGGCTTTCCTGCAGCGTGATGTGCCGCCCCGCGATGAATCGCACAAGTCCACTTTGGCCTTGGTGTCGATTGATATTCGCAACGAATCCTCACGCAAATCAGATGCCTTGTTGATCTCATTGAGGTTGTCGAAGATCGCATCTGTTTCTGACACTTTTTTGAGCGGCTTGGCTTTTTGCACCCGGCGCAGACGAAAACCCAAACGATTCAGGATATTACTGATGGATTTTTCACAGGGTAGTTCTTCATGTGCCCAGCCTTTTTGGGTTATTAAGGCCTCACGCATGGATTTGGCTGTAATGCGCGTGTATTTAAACAGCGTCTGAAACTTGGGGTCAATCTGGCTTTCAGGCTCAGCCAAAGCCAAAGCAACGATGTCGATTTCCAGTTGCGGTATTTTTGCTTCCGTTTTCTTGTTGCCGCGCGCCTTAAAATTATCAAAACAAACAAATCCAGTGCGTAACTCATTTAACCCAAGCGCAACCGTTCTGCGATCCCAGCCAAACGTCTTTTCGGCCAAGTGCGGTTTCGAATTCAAGTAATCAATGGCCACTTGCGCTTGAAACGCCCGCCTTTTTGCGCCCGTTAATTTTTTAGCGGCATCTTTGATCGTTTTAATATGTTGTGCTGATAAGTTGGCCATGCTTAGCGGATTTATGGGTAAAATTATGCCTATAGCATACATCAATCTTAAAAGGTGTTTTGGAGAAATTGATGGTGGATATTTTTTGCGAGTTACATAAGCTGGTGTAAATTCAGTGTTCTCTCCTGGTATGTTCATTTTTATGAATACTTCTGGTGCGGGCTAAAAAATACTGAAAAAGATTTGTTAGCCCCCGCAACCTTCATCCCTATAACAAAATCGGATCAGGCGCCGTATTTGTTTTGTCTGCGTACTAAAAAATACCGGGGCAGGCTAATTTATAAGTCACTGTAACAACGACGAGGCGCCTGGAGGAAGGTTGGCGGCCTTTTACCGGTATATACTCAGCGCTGTTGATAAATCATGCTTGTGTGATTTTATCCGTGAACAAAGTGCTGAAGCCAGCACATATACTGGGCTATGTAGCTGTTTCACCAATACAGCCTAAAAAGGCCGATCATAAAGCCGCAAATGTGACCGCGCGAAGTATATTTGGCTTTGGCATTCCGCCTTGATAATTAAGGCTTGATAGCAAGGAATTTGGAAATAGCTTTAAGATTTAAGGACTGCTGTCCGAGTTTAAAAATTCCCGCTTTACTTTTTTAATTCAAGACATAACATACCTGAGATACGTTTTATCTCAGCTAACACTAAATTTGTAGTAGCTGTTGAGTTTTAAAATGAACCGTTTGATGTGCTATTTACTAATAGCGAGGGGATGACCAGGACTGTGTGACAAAATTAAAAGCTCAATGACACATGATAGACCAGTAAATCAACTGCTCGACCAGCGCGAGAGCAGTTGATTTACTGGCATCTACTCAGGAACTGCATATAAGCTGCCGTTATCACTATTTCGGGCCAAAACGGAAACAAATACTTGGAAAAAATTATTTTCCGTATTTTTTACGGAATTTATCAACGCGACCCGCTGTGTCAACAACGCGCTGCTTTCCGGTATAAAAAGGATGGCATGAAGAACAAACCTCTATCTGTAAATCCTTACCTAGAACGGAACCGGTCGCAAAAGTATTACCACAACCACAGGTCACAGTAATTTGTTTATATTCAGGATGAATTTCTGGTTTCATATCACTTTCACATTACCCACAAACGGGCTACTTACTTATTAAAGAACCACATATAATACGTTTTCCATACATCAATTGCAAACCCTTTTTATTTATCCATGCGCCGCTGATTATGGATTATGACTATATCTTTTAGACCGGCTTTGATGCCACATCAAAAAGAATACCAGTATTATTGCCGGCAAGCCGACCGTAGAAGAATAAATAAAAAAAACTGTGTAACCATAGCTATCCACGACGATCCCGGAAAACCCCCCCAATAATTGGGCGGGCAACGTCATCAAGGAACTGAACAGCGCATATTGCGTAGCGGTGTAAGCTGTACTGGTCAAGCTGGAAAGATAAGCAATAAAAACTGACGTCGCGATACCGCCACTTAAGTTATCAGCGCTTACTACACCAGCCAGCAACAACAAACTGGGCTGGCTCACCGCCAAAACGGCAAACAGCAGATTGGTCACCGCCACCATGACCGCGCCCAGCAACAAAGGTCGCATGATTCCGTACCTGATAACCAGTGCGCCACCCAAAGCAGCGCCGGCTATAGTCATAAAAAAACCAAAAAATTTGGTAATCTCGGCAATCTCTTTTTTGCTAAACCCTAAATCAAGATAAAAAGGATTCGCCATAACCCCCATCGTGATGTCGCTCATTTTATAAACCGCGATAAGCATCAGGATCAACAAACCTGTTTTGCCGTTACGACTAAAGAATTCCAGGAAGGGGCTTAACACCGCATCAGAGAAACCGGCAAGCAGTCTCTGCCAGATATTTTGGCGTCTTTCGACGCCCAATACTGTCTCAAGTTTATTCTCCAGCGATTCTATTGCATTAATAGGCTTATGCTTGGGCTCCTCAAGGCAGAGCGTTGTCACCAGGCCTACCAGCATAGCGGTCGCCATGACAAAGTAAGCAAATTTCCAGCTGGAATAGTCGGCAATATAAAAAACCCCCGCACCTGCCGCTAACAGGGCAATCCGATACCCCAATACATAAGTTGCCGCCATAGCACCTTGATATTCAGGAAGAACCGATTCAATACGATAAGCATCAATAACCACATCCTGTGTCGCCGAACAAAATGCCACCCATACGGCAAACAAGGCGATCTGATATAATTGGGTATGCACGTCCGAATTTCCCATGCCGATCAGTCCAACTGCAATTCCAAGTTGTGCAAGCAACATCCAGCTGCGTCGTTTACCCAATAATCCGGTTAATACAGGTAACGGCAGCCTGTCAATGACGGGAGCCCAAAAAACCTTTATTGAGTAGGTCACACCCACCCAACTAAAGAAACCGATAACAGACCGCTCCACGCCTTCATCCCTTAACCAGGCTGATAATGTAGAAAAAACCAGCAAGAATGGGAGCCCTGCTGAAAACCCGAGAAAAATCATGCTTCGCACGCGCGGCTGGGCATACGTTGAAAAGGCCGACCGCCAGCTTTTATTAGTAGCCATCGGCCTTACCTTACGAACAGCAGCGCATAAAATGTACGGTGCTTAACAGCAATATCAACCATTAATCAAATAATGAACAACAATACTCGCTACATAACCGCCAGCAATTGCAGGTGTCCATTGTAAATGACTGAAAAAGGTATATCTACGGTCAGATTGCCCCATTAAAGCGACACCCGCAGCCGAGCCGACAGATAACAGTGACCCGCCGACGCCCGCAGTTAAAGTCACCAGTAACCACTGATACAAATCCATATCCAGATTCATATTCAGTACGGCAAACATAACGGGAATATTATCAACGATCGCTGAAATTACACCCACTAAAATGTTGGCCGTGGTCGCGCCTAAACCGTCATACATGGCGCCTGATAACAGTTCCAGATAGCCGATATAACCCAAGCCGCCAACCGCAAACACTACGCCGAAGAAAAACAGCAAGGTATCCCACTCCGCATGACGCACTTTTGCCAAAATATCAAAGTCATCTTCGCCTTCAACGCTATAGTGTTTTTTCAAATAGAAGCCATAAATCATTAACACAGAAAGGCCGGACATCATGCCCATAAAGGGTGGTAAATGCAGACCCTGTTTAAAACTGACTGCTGTCACTATGGTCAGTAAAAATAATCCACAGATTTGAATTGCCCCAGGCTTTAGTTGAACTGCTGCCTCTGAAGAAGCTTTAGGCTGCTCATCAGGCACTGCAAAATACATAACTGCCGCAGGTACTGCGTAATTCACTGCTGAAGGGATAAACAGCTTGAAGAAATCAAAGAATTCAGCATATTCAGCCTGCCAAACCATTAGCGTGGTAATGTCGCCAAAAGGGCAGAACGCGCCGCCGGCATTAGCAGCTACCACTATATTTACAAAACCGATACTGACAAATTTCGCATTGTCCTTACCTACCGCCAAAACGACCGCGCCGACTAATAAAGACGCCGTCAGATTATCAGCTACTGCGGATAAGAAGAAAGTAATAACACCGGTAATCAAAAACAATTTACGATAACCGAACTGCCTTCTTACCAGCCAGGAGCGCAAGGCTTCAAACACATTGCGTTCCGCCATTGCGTTGATATAGGTCATGGCGACCAACAGGAACAACATCAGTTCTGCATATTCCTTTAAATTGTTTTCAAAAACCACGTGCATTGATTCAACTGAAACACCCTTTTGAGACGCCAGAATAGCTGCATGCGCCCAGATAATACCGGCCGCCAGGATAACCGGCTTGGATTTACGCAAATGCGTAAATTCTTCAGACATAACAAAGCCGTAAGCGATGATAAAAATCAGAACGGTATAAATACCGCGCTCGGTTCCCGTCAGCCCAAGGTTTTCAAAGCCGCCCGCCATTGCCATTTGCGGCGCCAGCAATATCGATAACAAAACTAATAAAAATCGCACTAAAATATCCCCTTAAATCTTTTATTTTTATTAAATTACAGCAAATTTTAACTGTTAATAGTATCATCAACTAATAAATTTTGTCATTTTATGGCGCACAGTATATGATTGTCTGCCATGATTAATTGCCTGACGGCACTTGAACCACGCATTTATGTACCAGTATAACGAAGTCGACCAAACCCTTGTTAATGAACGGGTAGCCCAATTCAGAAGACAAACCGAGCAGTTTTTAAAAGGCGAAATACCAGAAGATCAGTTTCGCGCTTTGCGCTTAAGAAACGGCCTTTATATTCAAACCCACGCTCCGATGTTGCGGATAGCTGGCCCCTATGGTTTGTTGAACTCCAAACAATTCCGGAAGCTGGCGTATATTGCCCGCAACTATGACAAAAACTATTGCCATTTTACGACCCGGCAAAACATCCAGTTTAACTGGCCCAAGCTCGAAGAAGTGCCTGATATTCTTGCGGAACTGGCCAGTGTGCAAATGCATGCGATCCAGACCAGCGGCAGCTGCATGAGAAACACCACATCAGATCATCTGGCCGGCGTTTGTATTGATGAGATTGAAGACCCCCGGCCTTATTGCGAAATAATCCGCCAATGGACTATTCTGCATCCTGAATTCGATTACTTGCCGCGAAAATTCAAAATTGCTGTCAGCGGCGCCTTGCATGACCGTGCTGCGACGCAATTTCATGACATAGGCTTGCATCTGGTTAAAAACGATGCGGGAGAAACCGGTTTTAGAGTCCTTGTTGGCGGCGGCTTGGGCCGCACACCGATAATAGGTCAGGTTATCAAACCGTTTCTGGAGAAGAAACATATGCTGTCTTATCTGGAAGCCATATTGCGGATATACAACCTGCACGGGCGCCGTGACAATATGTACAAGTCACGCATTAAAATTCTGGTCAGGGAATCCGGACTTGAACAGTTTTCTGAAGCGGTTGAAAAGGAATGGCTTTTGATCAGAGGCGGCCGCGAACTCGGCAATGATCGTATTGCTGCCATGATGTCCCAATTTGCACCACCTGCTTACGACTTGGACGCTGCACAGGATACCCGCTTTGCTGAACACCAGTTGCAAAACGAAGCGTTTGCCACCTGGGTTAAATATAATACTGCCGAACATAAAATATCAGGCTATCGAGCCGTTTTCTTATCACTGAAAGCGCCCGATTCACCGCCGGGCGATATGAGCGATACGCAGCTTGACGCTGTTGCCAACCTGTCTGATCAATACAGTTTCGGCGAAATTAGAATTACTCACAGGCAAAATTTGATTTTTGCTGATGTTAAACAAGCTGATTTATTTTCTCTGTGGCAGCAACTGGACACCCTTAAACTGGCAACACCCAATATCGGTACTGTCACTGACATGATCTGCTGCCCGGGTCTTGATTTTTGTTCACTCGCCAATGCAGGTTCAATTGGCGTCGCCAAAGAAATTAATGAGACTCTTGATGATATAGACTACATCCACGACATAGGAGATTTAAAAATCAACATGTCTGGCTGTATGAACGGTTGTGCGCACCAAAGTGTCGGTCACATCGGCATACTGGGTGTTGATAAAAAAGGTACTGAATGGTATCAGTTAACCCTGGGCGGCTCCTCGGAAAATGAAGCCGCCATCGGCGAACGCCTGGGGCCGGCAGTTGCCAAGGATCAGGTAACCAAAGCAATAACCACCATTCTGGATGTTTATATCAAACAACGCCTCGATGATGAATCCTTCCTGGACATGGTCAACCGGGTTGGCGTCACCCCATTCAAGGAGCAAGTCTATGCAGATTATTAAAGACAAAAAAATTATTGATGATACCTGGAGTTACATCGCCGGAAATGACGAGCTGAAAGGCGGCGACATCTGTGTTTCATTGGCCAGATGGAAAAAAGACAAACAGCAACTGCTGAAGTCTGGCGGGAAACTGGGTGTGAGAATTCGCCCTGCCGATTCAGTTGAAGAAATTGCCGCAGAGCTGGAGCACTTGCAGCTCGTTGAGCTGGATTTTCCAGGTTTTACTGACGGGCGCCTGTTTTCTTATGCCTGGCTGCTTAGAAGCCGCTATAATTTCCAAGGTGAAATCAGGGCAACAGGCCACTATATGCCGGATCAGGCTTATTATTTGTCGCGGGTAGGCGTCAACGCATTTAATCCTGAAAAAGCTGAACAATTGCCCCTGGTTCTATCTCATTTGAATGACTTTAGCGTCAACTATCAAAGCTCAATCAATTAAACAGTTTGGCGGCATCAGATTAAATTCCAACTGGAACGCTTTAACAAATTGACGGTCATTAGTATATCTAAATCGGCAACCTGTCAACTTGCACTATTTTTAAACCGTACCATAAAATTGCAAATCAGCCCGCAAGATGGACAGATTTGTATCAGCTATATTCATCAAACAACCCATATAGAGCCTGAAATCCGGCTTGCTTAACATTGACATCTACCACGAAGGACGCGAAGAACACGAAGATTAACTTTTCTTCGTGTTCTTCGCGTCCTTCGTGGTGAAAATATTTTTTTACCCTTCGGAACAACACCTTGATCTCTACAGCAAACATCACCATGCAATTTGGGGCAAAACCCCTGTTTGAAAACGTCTCCGTCAAATTCGGCGACGGCAACCGCTACGGCCTGATTGGCGCGAATGGCTGCGGCAAGTCGACATTCATGAAAATATTGAGCGGCGATTTGGAGCCGTCAGCCGGCAACGTCAGCATCAGTCCAAATGAGCGCCTGGGCAATTTGCGCCAGGATCAATTTGCCTTTGAGGACCAGCGCGTGCTGGACGTGGTGATGATGGGGCACGCCGAGATGTGGGCGGCCATGTCCGAGCGCGACGCCATTTATGCCAATCTGGAGGCTTCCGAGGACGACTACATGCATGCCGCCGAGCTTGAATCGGTGTTCGCCGAATACAACGGCTATACCGCAGAAGCCAGGGCCGGTGAACTATTGCTGGGTTTGGATATTCCCTTGGAGCAGCATAACGGTCCAATGAGTGCCGTAGCGCCGGGCTGGAAGCTGCGGGTATTGCTGGCGCAGGCTTTGTTTTCCAACCCCGACATCATGCTGCTTGATGAACCGACCAACAACCTGGACATCAACACGATACGCTGGCTTGAAGACATCCTGAACCAGCGCAACTGCACGATGATTATCATCTCGCATGATCGCCACTTTTTAAACAGTGTCTGCACGCACATGGCGGATATGGATTATGGCGAACTGCGTATTTATCCCGGCAACTATGACGATTATATGATGGCTGTGACAGAAGTGCGCGCACGTCTGCTGGCGGGAAACGCCAAGAAAAAAGCCCAGATTGCCGAACTGCAAACCTTCGTCAGCCGCTTCTCCGCGAATGCGTCCAAGGCCAAACAAGCCACATCTCGCGCCAAACAATTGGATAAAATCAAACTGGATGAAATAAAGCCATCCAGCCGGGTTAATCCCTTTATTCGTTTTGAACAAAGCAAAAAACTGCACCGGCTGGCGCTGGAAGTCGAAGGCTTGAGCAAAGGCTACACTGAACAGCCGCTATTCAAAAACCTGAATCTGATGATTGCCGTCGGTGAGCGAGTTGCGGTTATTGGTCCCAACGGCATTGGTAAATCCACCTTGCTGCGAACTTTAGTCCGGGATTTAATGCCCGATAGCGGAATAATTAAATGGTCGGAAAATGCTGAAGTGGGCTACTTTGCCCAGGACCATGCCGAAGACTTTGCCGAAAATATATCGCTGATCGAATGGATGGGGCAATGGCGTAAGGAAACCGACGACGATCAAACCATACGCGGCACTCTGGGGCGATTATTATTTTCAAACGATGAAATTTATAAATCCGTTAAAGTTATCTCGGGTGGCGAACAGGGCCGCATGCTGTTCGGCAAACTGATACTGCAAAAAAACAATATCATGGTGCTGGACGAACCGACCAACCACCTTGACATGGAATCCATTGAATCGCTGAATACCGCGCTGGAAAATTACCCCGGCACCCTGATTTTTGTCAGCCATGACCGGGAATTTGTCTCTTCACTGGCGACCCGGATTATCGAATTAACGCCGAATGGCATAGTTGATTTTAATGGTAATTATGAAGATTATCTGAATAGCCAGGCGTAGAACGATAGATTTTAGTGTAGGCAGGCGTCTTAATAACCCTTGAAGCTTCCCAAGTATTGTCTACTCTCATCAAGGGTTTATTGAAAATACGCCTGGGATAGAAAAATGCGAAATTTAGTAATTCCCGACAAAGTCCATTTTGCCTATTTCCAGGCCGTTATGCCGCAAAATAGCGTAGGCTGTTGTAATGTGAAAATAGAAATTGGGAAGTACATAATGAAGAAGGTAAGGCAGGCCTAAAAATTCAATTTCTTTGCCGTGCAATTTCAGTGAAACTGCCCGCTCTTCGCTGCCGTTAATTTTCTCAGCGCTTGCACTTTGCAAAAAAACGACGGTCTTGGCGATACGCGCCTGCAACTCTGGAAAGGTGGCTTCGTTATCCTCATAGCCTGGTATTTCAATGCCGGCAAGGCGTGCAGCGCACCCTTTTGCCATATCGCTCGCAATTTGAACTTGCCGGCTAAGCGGATAAGTAATCGTTCAAAAGTTATTTAACATTTTCAGTGGATTCTACTTTCAGGCAAAATTTACGGTATAAGATTTGCCGATATTAGCCAAAATATCGAACAACGATTCCTTTAGACTTTGAAAAGATTCATAGGCAGAAAA
>JAGXGJ010000180.1 GCA_024636875.1 Methylococcaceae bacterium
AAACCAAGCCCATTTTCCTAGAAAGCCAGCGTAACTCATTGATTTTTGGTTGGCGGGCAATAAAAAAAACGAATTTTAGGGAATTCCCATATCACTAACTCCTTGAAAAATAAGCTTACCTGTGACTAATGAGAAGTTACATGGCTTATCAGGGTAAATACCTTTACACCTGCCTTTAACCAGCTCTGGGCAAATCAACAGATTAGAGTGTAAAGTGCTATTATCCTGTCAGCGAGCTTAAGACTACGGCATTAAACTGTTATCCATGATAAAATGGAAATTTTAATTATCATAAGGATCATGCGCTTAATTCGAGGATTATCCCACTTAGAGCGGTTCAACAACGGTTGCGTACTGACAATAGGCAATTTTGACGGTTTGCATTCAGGTCATCGAGCGGTGATAAAAAAACTGGCGGAGCGTGGTGCAGAGCGCAATTTGCCGGCAGTTATTATGTTTTTTGAGCCGCAACCGCTGGAATATTTTCTGGGTGAAAATGCTCCCTCACGCTTGATGCGTTTGCGCGAGAAAGTAATAGAGTTTGCCAAATTGCCGGTTGATAACTTGCTGATAGTGCGATTTAACCGCTATTTAGCCAACTGTGATGCAGAACAGTTTATTGATGAGATCCTGATAAATAAATTGAATGTCAAGCATCTGGTAATTGGCGATGATTTTCATTTTGGTAAAGCGCGGCGCGGCAATTTTGCGATGCTCAGGGAAAAGGGCAAGATTTACGGTTTTAATGTTGAAGATACGGGTTCCTTTCAATACGAAGGACTGCGCGTAAGCAGTACACTTATTAGAGATGCGCTGGGCACGGGCGATGTGGCGCAGGCAGAACGCTTGCTGGGCCACAGTTATTCTATTTGCGGACGGGTGGCTCATGGCGATAAACGCGGCAGAACGATCGGTTTTCCCACCGCTAATATCATACTGTTTAGAAAAAATACTCCTGTTAGCGGCGTGTTTGCCATTACCATGACCGGGATTGATGGTCTGGAATTTGAGGGTATAGCCAATGTAGGCACAAGGCCTACGGTTGATGGCGGCGCCAAAGTGATACTGGAAGTCCATTTATTTGATTTTGACGAGGAAATTTACGGGCGTTATGTGGAAGTGCATTTCAAACAAAAAATCAGGGATGAAATGCGTTTTCAATCACTGGAACAACTGAAAGACCAGATCGAAAAAGATGTGGCTGCGACAAAAGAGATTTTTGCTGAGATTAAAAAACTATGACAATGGATTACAAAAAAACACTGAATCTACCCAATACGGCGTTTCCGATGAAAGGCAATCTGGCGCAACGCGAGCCGGAACGCTTAAAAAAATGGAACGCAACCGGTTTATATCAAAAAATCCGGCAGACCTGCACCGGACGACACCTGTTTGTTCTGCATGATGGCCCTCCTTATGCGAATGGCGAGATTCATATCGGACATGCGGTTAACAAGGTGTTAAAAGACATTATCATAAAATCAAAAACGTTGAGTGGCTTTGATGCGCCTTATGTACCAGGTTGGGATTGCCACGGCCTGCCGATCGAATTGATGGTGGAAAAAAAAATCGGCAAAGCCGAAGCGAAAGTATCGTCAACTGTTTTTCGCAAGGCCTGTCGTGAATATGCCGGCAAGCAGGTCAACATCCAGAGAGATGCATTTATTCGACTGGGAGTTTTTGGTGATTGGGATAATCCGTATTTAACGATGGATTTTGCTTTTGAAGCCAACATTGTGCGCTCATTGGGAAAAATCCTTAGCAAGGGCCACATTGTCAAAGGTGCCAAACCTGTACATTGGTGTACGGATTGCGGCTCTGCCCTGGCGGAAGCGGAAGTTGAATACGAAGATAAACATTCGCCAGCGATAGATGTGCGTTTTCAGGTCATTGATGAAGCTGCATTTATCGGTTTGTGTCATCACGTGCCCGAGCACGAGGGGCAAGGTCCGTTATCGGTAGTGATCTGGACAACAACGCCGTGGACTCTACCCGCCAATCAGGGCGTTGCGTTAAATCCAGAGCTGGACTATGCCGTCGTGCAATGTCCAACAGAGCGGTTGGTTGTTGCTGAAGTTTTGCTTAAAGATACGATGCTGCGCTATGGCATTGAAAGCTATCATGTCATTGGTTATTGCAAAGGATTAGCTCTGGAACATCAGTTATTGCAGCATCCTTTTTATGAGCGGAAGGTGCCCATTATTCTTGGCGATCATGTCACCACTGAAGCCGGCACCGGCGCAGTCCATACCGCGCCTGGGCACGGACAGGATGATTATGTTGTCGGTTTGAAATACGGTTTGCCTGTTGACAATCCGGTCGGCGCTGACGGCGTGTTTCTGCCCAATACCGAATTCTTTGCCGGTGAACATGTATTTAATGCCAATGCGCATGTGCTGGAAGTGCTCGAAGCCAAAGGCAAGCTGGTCCATCAACATGCCATTCTGCACAGTTATCCGCATTGCTGGCGTCATAAAACCCCGATTATATTCAGAGCTACGCCGCAATGGTTTATCTCTATGGATAAAAACAATTTGCGCAAGCGAGCGCTGATCGAAGTGAAGCGCGTAGACTGGATTCCTGAATGGGGCCAGGCGCGCATTGAAAGTATGCTGGAAGGCCGCCCGGACTGGTGTATTTCTCGCCAGCGTACCTGGGGAGTGCCGATTACATTTTTTGTTCATAAAGAAACCGGCGAATTGCATCCGCGTACTGGTGAGTTGATCGAGCAAGTCGCCAAACGCATTGAACAAAAAGGTATAGAGGCCTGGTTTGAGCTGGACGCAAGCGAATTGCTGGGCTCTGAGTCCGCGCACTATGAAAAAACGTGCGATACGCTGGATGTCTGGTTCGATTCAGGCGTGACCCATGCCTGTGTCCTGGATAAATGCGTACAGCTGACGTTTCCGGCCGATTTGTATCTGGAGGGTTCTGACCAGCATCGCGGCTGGTTTCAATCATCATTGCTGGCTTCTACCGCGATGAATGATGTGGCACCTTACAAGGCCGTGTTAACGCACGGCTTTACTGTGGATGCCGAGGGCAAAAAAATGTCCAAATCCAAAGGCAATGTAGTGGCTCCCCAGTCGGTAATGAAAGATTTAGGTGCGGATGTGCTGCGCCTATGGGTTGCCTCCACTGATTATCGCGGTGAGATGTCTGTGTCTAATGAGATTCTTAACCGCACTTCTGATGGCTACCGGCGTTTGAGGAATACGGCGCGATTTTTGTTATCCAATCTGGATGATTTCGATCCTGCCAGGAATTTGGTCGAAACCAAAAATTTGCTGGCGCTGGATCGCTGGGTAATAGATAGAGCATTCGCGTTGCAGGATGAAGTAAAAACCGCTTATGAAACCTACCAGTTTCAGCATATCTACCAAAAAGTACACCACTTTTGCGTGATCGATCTGGGCGGTTTTTATCTCGATATTATCAAGGATCGTCAATACACAGCAAAAGCAGACGGTTTGGCAAGGCATTCTGCGCAAACCGCCATGTATCACGTTCTTGAAGCCTTAACGCGTTGGCTGGCGCCGATTATCAGCTATACCGCCGATGAAATCTGGCACTATATGCCGGGTGAGCGCAGTGAATCGGTGTTTCTGGAAACCTGGTATCAGGGTTTGGTGAAGCTCGATACCGATTCTGCTTTGACGCGTGAATTCTGGCAACAGGTGATGGCTGTCCGTACAGCTGTCAGTAAAGAACTTGAAAAAAGCCGCGCTAAAGGCGACATTGGTTCTTCGCTTAATGCCGAAGTCGAATTGTATTGTAATCCTAAGTTTTTTGATGTCTTGAACCGTTTGGCTGAAGAACTGCACTTTATTTTTATTACCTCCAATGCTTTGGTTATTGCTGACCAGTTCAGCCCTGAAGATGCGATTCAGACAGAAATTGACGGTGTTAAATTAAAAGTGCTCGTTTCCGAGCATAAAAAATGCGTGCGTTGCTGGCATCAACGTTATGATGTCGGTGAACATGCCGAACATCCTGAATTATGCGGTCGATGTGTGGAAAATGTAGCGGGGGCCGGTGAACACCGGCAATATGCGTGAATTGATATGTTGAAATGGCTTTGGTTGTCGTTGTTGGCAGTGATTCTGGATCAGGGAAGCAAGCTTGTTATAGACAGTTCTATGCGTCTGTATCAATCGATTCCGGTCTTGCCGTTTTTTAATTTGACCTATGTCCACAATACCGGTGCCGCTTTCAGTTTTTTAAGTGAGGCCGGTGGCTGGCAGCGCTGGTTTTTTGCCGGTTTGGCTATACTGATCAGCGCTGTTATAGCCGTATGGCTGGCCCGGTTGAAACAACATGAGACCTTGCTGGCTATGGCATTGTCTCTGGTGTTGGGCGGCGCTATAGGTAATCTGATTGACCGTCTGGCTTACGGTTATGTCATCGATTTTCTGGATGTTTATTATGGCACATGGCACTGGCCGGCCTTTAATGTTGCCGATTCCGCAATTACCCTGGGCGTTATACTGATGCTTGCCGAGTCGTTTGGTCTGTGGCATTCAAAAGAGTCGGATTGTTAATTAATCGTAACTATTCCGCCACAGATCAACACAGATTAAACAGATTGCTTTTGCTATTAATATAATCGAACCGTGTATTTTCATAGACTGATTTCAGGAAACCGCCGTCTAACTCATTGTGAACCTCATAGAGACTCTTGATAATTAGACTTAAGTTCTTTATGTTTTAGTTTATCAGTGTGCATCCGAGTCAATCTGTGGCTGAATAGTTACATTTCAACAAGCTGAAGAGTCTTTGCCAATCAAATGACGCACCCGGGTCATTTTTTCGTCCCTGAGCAATATCACTATGTCCGGCAATGCGTTGTGCCGATAAGCCGGGGTAGGTTTTAAGCAAGGTGCCGATTACAGTAGCAAGTTGCAGATATTGCGCTTCGGTGTAAGCAACAGATTCAGTACCCTCAAGCTCTATACCAATAGAAAAATCATTACAGCATTCTCGTCCCTGATAGCTTGATTTTCCTGCGTGCCAGGCACGTTTGTCAAAAGCCACATATTGTACACAGCATCCGTCACGTTTAATCAGTAAATGGGCAGATACAGAGAGTTGGTAAATTTCTTTAAAATAGGGATGCTCATCAGGATTGAGCTTATGGCAAAATAGTTGGTCTATATAATTATTGTTGAATTCACCTGGTGGCAGACTGATGCAGTGAATCACCAGTAATGAAATATCCTCCGGGTCGGCTCGATCATCGTAATTGGGTGAAAGGATTCGGGTAGTATCAGATAGCCAGTGTCGATTTATATGCATAAGATTATAAAATCAGTGTAAAACGCGAACAAATCGCCTTGTTCGCAATAAAATGTCTATAATTTGTCAAAAAGGTAGTTGCGGTATAATCTTTCTATGGACAAGATTAATGATTGCACGATGACAGTTATTTAACAAAAAAAACAAAGGAGGATTCTCGTGGCAAACCCAGTTTATAAACGCTTACTCATGTTGGCTATAGCAGTATTGCTTGCCGGATGCTCCAGTAAGCCGATGACTTACCATGCTGAATATCCAAGTAATTCAATCCGGCGAACCCACGTTCCGCCAGTCAATAAACAGGTGCTCAAGCCCCAACCCCCCATCCGGCAATATCCAGAAATTCATGCGAGATTGCCTTATTCAAACAGCTATGGAGTGCAGACATTAACGGGAACCTATGCCAATTCGTTTGCAGTCCGGAATTTTATTCAATACATGGTCCGCAAGCATGGTTTTTCGGAAAGCTATCTCAATGGCTTGTTTTCCAGGGCAAGCCGCCTGGACTCAGTGATTCGGCTGGAAAATCCTCCGCGTACTACAGGGCCATCAATACCTCGTCCAGGCAGTTGGACGCGCTATCGTAATAAATTTCTCACCGAGGCGCATATTAGCAATGGCGTAGAATTTTGGCGCAATAATGCGGATGTTATCCAAAAAGCCAGTATGACTTATGGAGTTGATCCCGAATATATTGTAGGCATTATTGGTGTCGAAACCTATTTTGGCAAAAATTTCGGCAAAACCTGCATCTTCGATGCCTTAACCACGTTATCGTTCGATACTTACAGACGCTCCAATTTTTTCAAGTCGGAACTGGAAAATTTTTTGCTGATGACGCGCGATGAAGGCTTTAACCCACATGAACCCAAAGGTTCCTGGGCTGGCGCTATGGGGTACGGACAATTTATGCCCAGCAGTTTTCGCCGTTTAGCCGTTGATTTCAACAATGACGGCCGTCGTGATCTTTGGCATCAGGACGATGCAATTGGCAGCGTGGCGCATTATTTTTCGCGCAGCGGCTGGCAGTTGCATAACCCGGTAGCAAAACGAGCCAGTGGCGCCAACAATCCAAGTGTTATTGAACTGAGCACTTATGAAGGCAATGAATATTGGCGTATTTACCCGAATTTTAAAGTGATTAAAAAATACAATAATAGCAATAAGTATGCGATGGCCGTGTATCAGCTGGCGCAGGCGATCAAGCAGCGCTATTGGTAAAAGCGCTGGAAAAATCCATACCTTTATTCTTTTGATTACAAGACAGACAGATAATGACGCCAGCACCTCGCCAAAGCATGAGACTATGACAACTCCGTTAAAAAATATAGATATAAAGCCATTTCTTGAAGAAGACCTGGGTTCAGGCGATATTACCGCAGCCATTATTCCTGAAGCTGCCCGAGCCGAAGCCGAAGTTGTTACGCGGGAAGACATGGTGCTTTGCGGCAAGGACTGGTTTGATGCAGTATTCAAGCATCTGGATGCCAATGTCGGCATTGACTGGTTGGCGGGCGAAGGCGAATCAGCCAGTTCAGGTGCCGTGTTATGCAAACTCAGCGGTTTAGCCAGAGCTTTATTAACCGGTGAGCGTACTGCACTGAATCTATTACAAACCTTGTCCGCAACGGCAACCGTTGCCAGGCGGTATGCAGATGCAGTGGCGGGTACGGGCTGTAAAGTGCTGGATACCCGCAAAACTATTCCGGGGCTGAGAAATGCGCAAAAATATGCGGTAACCTGCGGCGGCTGTTATAACCATCGCATCGGTTTACATGATGGCGTGTTAATCAAGGAAAATCATATTTTGGCGGCAGGTTCCATTACCAATTCGGTTCAGGCGGCGCGTAAACTAACGGCAGTTGCGGTGGAAGTGGAGGTTGAATCCATGCAGGAATTGATTGAAGCGCTCGCGGCAAAACCTGAGCGGATTATGCTCGATAATTTTAGCCTTGACGATATGCGAACGGCGGTAAAATTGAACGCAGGAGCTGTAGAACTTGAGGCTTCCGGCAATATAGTTCTCGATAATATAAGGACAATTGCTGAAACAGGTGTTGATTTTATTTCAATTGGCGCTTTAACCAAGAATGTAAAAGCGGTTGATTTATCGATGCGGATACAGCTGGTAACAGGCGTGTAATTGCGCTACCCCCCTTGTTTTTTTAAGGACAATGTGTAGGGCGGCTGAAGCCGCCTCTACAGAAATGAAACCCAACTGACGCCATGCATGATTGAAAATCCGGATACATTATTCAAACTAATCAGTCACGGCGTTTATGTGGTCGGGGTTAGTGATGGTGAACGACAAAATGCGTTTACTGCGGCATGGATCATGCAGGCCTCTTTTAATCCGCCGTTGCTCGCGATCAGCATAAATCCTGAACATTATTCCTATCGCTTGTTGCAAGCGGGTGGAGTTTGCACGGTTAATGTGCTGGGCCAGGATCAGTGTGCTCTAGCCGAGCATTTTGGCCGTTCAGCCAGGGATAAAATGGCCGGCTTCCAATGGCAAAAAGGCAAAACGGGGGCGCCGATTTTATCGGAAAGTCTGGCATATTTTGATTGTCAGGTAAGCCATTACAGCGATGCCGGCGACCATAAAATTGCAGTTTGCAAAGTTGTAGCAGCGGCAAGACTACATGAAGGCCGTCCGCTATGGTATCAACAGACGGGTGATATCGATGGCAGTAGCGGGTTATACACATAATTGTGCAGTAGTTAGAGGGTATTGCGGAAACGTTGCAAGAGTTTAAAGGCTGATTTAAGTCGCCTCTATACACTTAAACCGGCTGGCTGATCGGTTGTCAGTCAATGTATTCAAAAACGGTGATGATTTGTTTTACGCCCGGTTGGAGCCGGGTCAGGTTGATAACAACAGTGCCTTCATCCCGGTGTACCAGTCCCATCAGGAAAACAGTACCGTTTTCAGTGATGACTTTTACCATGGCCGGGTCAAAATCAGGGATTGTACGAATTTGATTGAGCGCTATTCTTATTGTATCGGTAATAAGCGCGTCATTAGCGCGCGAAACGGCGTCGCTGGGTTCAGCGATAACCAGTTCATTGTGTATCAGCCTTACACCGGGAATGACCTGTATTGCGGAAATAATTTTTTTTCTAAAAACTTCATTGGGTGTTTCGCCAGTAACAAGAACGGTGCCGTTATAAACAGTTACAGTAACGTGACTTCTATTCAGTAATTCATCATCAGCATTCAGCTCTTCGTAGGCTTCGGTTTCAATATGTTTATCAGTTACAATTGCATTTCGGGTTCGACGCTCATGTAATAGCGATTGTTCGCTAATTTCCCCTTCGTATATGGCATTGGTCGAGCATCCGCCTGCTAAAAAGGTGTTGAGTAGCAGAAGAAGTAAAAAGCATTTTTTCATGGCTTGGCCTTAGGTAGTTCAACCGAATAGTTGCTGATCAATCAAATCGCACAGGCAATGAGTAATTAATACATGAACTTCCTGAATGCGTGCGTTTGAGTTGGATGGTACACGAATTTCTATGTCTGTCTCGCGGAGAAATGGTGCAATCATGCTGCCATTATTACCTGTAAGGGCTATAATCGATATATCCTTGTCGTGAGCCGCACTAACGACTTTGGAGATATTGGCTGAGCAATTACCATCGGTGTAGACGACCAACATATCGCCGCTTTGTCCTAATGCTCTGAGCTGTTTTGCGAAAATATCATCGAAGCTATAATCATTAGCTATTGCAGTGATAGTTGCAGTATCGGTAGTTAATGCAATAACAGGCAATGAGGGTCGATCGCGCTCATACTGATTAAGCATGGCTGATGATAACAGCTGGGCGCTGGTCGCTGAACGGCCGTTGCCGCAAGCCAGTATTTTTTTATCATTGAGCAAGGCGGCGACCAGTCGTTGTGAGGCATACTCTATCAACTCACATAGGTAGGTCATTGCGTCTTGTTGGGTTTGAATACTGTCTGTGAAATGATTGATAATTCTATCTTGTAAGCTCATGGTGTGATTAAAGAATTAAAAGGCGTTTTGTATCCAGTCTACGTTACCATTGCCGGAAATGGCAATAACATCAAAGCGTAGAGGCCTGTCAGTTTTTTGGGATGATAGATAAATATGCGTTGCCGCTATTATACGCGATTGTTTTGCACGCGTGACACTCTCCAGGGCACTTCCGTATTGATCTGTTTTCCGGAATCGGACTTCGATAATAACCAGTGTTTGATGATCAGTCATAATTAAATCGAGTTCACCCAATTTGCAGCGGTAGTTCCGGCAAACAGGCTTAAGTCCCTTGGCAATGAGAAATTTATGGGCTTGATCTTCAGCACTTTCGCCACGGATCAAGTGCGCAGCTTTGGTTTTCAGTTCAGAAAATAGCATGTTGAATTGGCCCGTAAAAAAAGAAAAAGGTGGGATGCTGGTATAATTTGGCTTGAAAGCAAAATAATATTTTAGAGGTTTTCAAATGAGAATATCGAATGTCAACTGAGTATGGCAAATTATACGTTGTTGCTACGCCTATAGGTAATTTAGCCGATATGAGCTTCAGGGCGGTTCAGATATTAAAACAGGTCGATTTGATTGCCGCAGAAGATACCCGGCATGTAAAAATGCTGCTACAACATTATGGCATTACCAATAAGCTGGTTTTATTACATCAGCATAACGAGGAGAAGGCATCACCTTTTTTACTGGAAAAGTTACGTACAGGGCAATCTATAGCGCTGGTCTCGGATGCAGGAACGCCGTTATTAAGCGATCCTGGTATGCCACTGGTAAAAATGGTTAAGGATGCGGGTCTCGATGTTGTACCCATTCCGGGGGCTTGCGCGTTAATTGCTGCATTGTCGGCTGCGGGACTGCCGATTTCCCGGTTTACATTTGAGGGTTTTTTACCCAGAACCTCGTCGGCGCGTAAAGCGTTTTTTAATGAAAGAGTCATGTACACAACAACATGGATATTTTATGAATCCTGTCATAGAATTCTGGCTTCATTACAAGACATGGCAGAAATAATACCATTGGATCGTCAGATTGTTATAGCCAGGGAATTGACAAAGCTGCATGAAACCATTGTAAAAACCAGTTTGGGTAATGCGCTTGAATTGGTAGCGCAAAATGACAATATGAGGAAGGGCGAATTTGTTGTTATTGTTGATGGGGCGACTGTAGATAAAAAAGAGCAAACCATTTCAACTGAGCATAAAAAAATACTCGGTGTATTACTTCGCGAGTGTTCTATCAAGACGGCTGCTGCAATGGCGGCAGAGATCACAGGGGTCAGAAAGAAGCTGTTGTATCAAAAAGCGTTGGCAATGGGCAAAACAATTGACGATTAAAGTAATTTTCCCGTTATTTAATATGTGATTAAGCGGGATCTGTTTCAAGATCCAAACGAATGTAGATTATGCCTGTCTTTATGACAGCAACTGCCGTGCTAAAACCATAAACTGTTTAAAAACGCGGGGAGTCGCTATTTTTGAGTAAATATTTCCCTTGCTCCCAGCGTGGAAATCCTCAAAAATACCGCGACAAATTAAATTGCTACGCAAGCCCCAGCCGTCCTGGTCACTCGTTCGCCACCCAACAAGGGGATGGCTCACATGCTCTCCAATGACTCGACGCGATTT
>JAGXGJ010000181.1 GCA_024636875.1 Methylococcaceae bacterium
AATTTATGATTTTGTTCATTGCGGTTAAGTCTAAGTTATTTTAGGGCTTATTTTCAAGTTTTTTTTCGAAATAGTCTTAGGCTTAACAGATTTGTAGTGTCTTGGTTTTTCCGCCGCGATAGCGGCTTCGTCCAACAAGCATTAGCAGTCGACTGGAATCGGCCTGAAGAAGATAATGCCTGGAGAAGCTTTCAGTAACCTTATTGTTGTTCTCTCTGCTCAAGCGTGATCCATCTAAAATTAGATCATACCCATATAAATCAACCACTACGCGAATCGGCTATGCAAACAACCTACAAACTTAAGGCAGACGAACTTAATAATGATTTTTTAAAATCCGTTAAAGTACTGTTTCACGGTAAAGTTATAGAAATAGCTGTAAGTGATGCCGAACCTCAGCAAGAAGAACAGCTTTCGGGCCTGCCAGGGAAGGCGGGTGCTTTGGCTGGCCGTATTAAAATGAGCGATGATTTTAATGCGCCATTAGCGGATTTTGCTGAATACGAAAAATGAAGTTATTACTGGATACCCGCATTTTACTTTGGTACCTGGACAATAACCCAAAGTTACCGGAAATTTGGAACCGCAGCATTGAAGACCGGCACAGTTCTATTGCTGTCAGCATGTCCAGCCTGTGGGAGATAACCATTAAAGTTGCTTTGAGGAAACTGGAATTGCTGGATGGTTTGACTACGATTGAAAACATTTTCAGACAACAGGGAATTGCCTTCCTGCCTATCCGCACATCACATTTACTTCACCTGTTAAACTTGCCTTTTCATCATCGCGATCTGTTTGACCGATTGATTATTGCCCAGGCTCAGGCGGAACAATTGACGCTGGTGAGTGATGATGGCCTGTTTGCTGCCTATTCCGCGTTTCGCTATTTGAGCAGGTAACGTATTGATGCCGGCAATTCGATAACCCTTCAGTCACTTGATTATGGTATGTACGCATATCTCAAATTTTTTTGAAATTCGGAACTAAAACATGTCTGATATAGAAATCGCCCAACAAGCCACTATGCGACCGATCATCGGTTTGGCAAAAGAACACTACGGTATAGAAGCCGAACATCTCGACCCTTACGGTCACTACAAGGCCAAATTATCACTGGAATACGTCAACAGTCTGACGGATCGTCAGGACGGCAAACTGATTCTGGTTACCGCGATCAGCCCCACTCCGGCGGGTGAAGGCAAGACTACGACGACAGTAGGCTTGGGCGATGCCATGAACCGTATCGGCAAAAAAACCATTATATGTCTGCGCGAACCTTCTTTAGGCCCCTGCTTTGGGGTAAAAGGCGGTGCGGCGGGCGGCGGTTACGCCCAGGTTGTGCCTATGGAAGACATCAACCTGCATTTTACCGGCGACTTTCATGCTATCGGTGTGGCGCATAATTTATTGTCGGCATTGATAGACAACCACATCAATCACGGCAACGCGCTGGATATAGACCCAAGACGCATCCAGTGGAAACGGGTGGTTGATATGAACGACCGTGCCCTGCGCAACATCGTGGTCGGCATGGGCGGCGCTGCAAACGGCTATCTGCGTGAAGACGGTTATGACATCGTGGTGGCTTCTGAAGTCATGGCGATCCTGTGCCTGGCCACCAGCCGCGCTGATCTTAAAGAACGACTGGGACGCATAGTCATCGGTTATAAATCCGACAAGGTTACGCCGGTTTATGCCAGCGATTTGAATGCACAAGGTTCAATGGCAGCCCTATTAAAAGACGCCATCAAACCTAACCTGGTACAAACGCTGGAAAATAATATCGCCATCATACATGGCGGTCCGTTCGCCAATATAGCGCACGGCTGCAACACTGTGACAGCCACCAAAACAGCGTTAAAACTGGCGGATTATGTGGTCACCGAAGCGGGTTTCGGAGCTGACCTGGGCGCCGAGAAATTCATCGATATCAAATGCCGCATGTCCGGATTGAAACCCTCGGCCGTGGTTCTGGTTGCCACGGCAAGAGCGCTTAAATACCACGGAGGCGTAGCCAAAGAAGCGTTAAACACTGAAAATCTTGCCGCACTGGCACAAGGTTTTGAAAATCTAGAGCGCCACTACCAAAACATTACCCAGCACTACGGTTTGCCTTGTGTGGTGTCTATTAACCACTTTACCTTTGACAGCGATGCAGAAATCACCTTGCTGCAACAAAGATGCGCCGACCTTGGCGCAAGCTGCATGGTTTCCAGACACTGGGCAAATGGCGGCGCAGGAGCGGAAGACCTGGCTAAAGAGCTCGTAAATATTGTTGACAATCGCGAACCGGGCTGTTCTTATGTTTATGAAGAAAATCTCAACCTGTGGAGCAAGATAGAAGCGATAGCCACCAAGTTATACGGCGCCGCTGGCATCACTGCAAATGCTGCGGTAAAAGCTCAACTGGCCGCCTGGGATGTGGATTACGGAAAATTCCCGGTTTGCGTGGCAAAAACCCAAATGTCATTTTCAACCAACCCCGGTGTTAAAGGTGCGCCATCAGGTCATATTGTTGAAATCAGAGATGTCAGACTAGCCAACGGCGCCGGTTTTATTGTCGCCATAGCGGGAGACATGATGACCATGCCTGGCTTACCAAAAGTACCGGCTGCTGAACGGATTGATATTGATGATGATGGGAAAATAACAGGGTTGTTTTAGACAGTTTTTTTGAGTAATACTATTGTCACAATCTCTACCGATCATTGCCTTTCCATGAACCTTAACTATCAAGTTTTGTTTTAAATCCTTCTATCCCTCTAGAGATCAGCCTAATGACGACATCTGATAATTCGACAGCTGCAAAGCCAGTTTCCTCGCTAAACGCGGATGAGCTGCAAAGGATTAACGCCTATTGGCGCGCCAGTAATTATCTGGCTGCCGGTATGATTTATCTTCGGGACAACCCGCTGTTAAAAAAACCGCTCCTGCCCGAACATATCAAAAACCGGCTTTTAGGACATTGGGGATCGAGTCCCGGCCTGAGCTTTATCTACATCCACATGAACCGGCTCATCAACAAGTACGATCTTGATGCCATTTTTCTGGCCGGTCCCGGCCATGGTGCACCTGGCGTGCTGGCTCCGGTTTATCTCGAGGGAACCTACGTGGAAATTTACCCCAACAAGGGTGAAGATGAAGAAGGTCTGTTGCAGTTCTTCAAGGAGTTTTCGTTCCCTGGCGGTATCGGCAGCCACTGTACGCCCGAAACACCCGGTTCCATCCATGAAGGCGGCGAACTGGGCTACAGCATTTCGCATGCTTACGGCGCTGCCTACGATAACCCTGATTTGCTGGTGGCAGTGGTGGTGGGCGACGGTGAGTCGGAAACCGGGCCGCTGGCAACTTCCTGGCATTCCAATAAATTCCTTAATCCAATACGCGATGGTGCGGTATTGCCGATATTGCACCTCAACGGGTACAAGATCAACAATCCAACGCTGTTGTCGCGTATTTCCCACGAGGAACTGGAGCGCCTGTTTCAGGGTTACGGTTATACCCCTTATTTCGTGGAAGGCGGCGACCCCGAGACTATGCACCAGCTTATGGCCGGCGTTCTCGAAGCCTGTGTACTGGAAATTCGCCGTATTCAGCAGGAAGCGCGCAGCACCGGCATCCCGGCGCGGCCGCGCTGGCCGATGATTGTATTACGCAGCCCGAAAGGATGGACCGGTCCCAAAGAAGTGGATGGGCACAAGGTGGAAGGCTTTTGGCGTTCACACCAGGTGCCTCTTGCCGGCGTGAAAGAAAAACCGGCGCACCTGAAACAGCTGGAAGACTGGCTGCGCAGTTACAAACCCGAAGAATTATTTGATAGCGCCGGCAAACTGATCCCTGAACTTAAGACACTAGCCCCCAAAGGCACGCGGCGCATGAGTGCGAATCCCCACGCTAACGGTGGACTGCTGCGCAAAGCCCTGCGGATGCCGGATTTCAAGGATTATGCGCTGGCACTGGAAAACCCGGGCAAAGTCACGGCCGAAAACACCCGCCCGCTGGGTAAATTCCTGCGCGACATTATGGGCGACAACATGAGCAACTTTCGCGTGTTCGGCCCGGATGAAAACAGTTCCAACAAGCTGGATGACATTTATGAAGCCAGCAAGAAAACCTGGCTGGCGGACATTCTGCCCGAAGATGCTGATGGCGGCGAATTATCTCCAAATGGCCGGGTCATGGAAATGCTGTCCGAACACACACTGGAAGGCTGGCTGGAAGGCTATTTGCTGACTGGCCGCCACGGCTTCTTTTCTACCTACGAAGCCTTTGTGCATGTAATTGATTCGATGTTCAACCAGCACGCCAAATGGCTCGCCATGTCCAAGGCCGTGCCCTGGCGCGCGCCGGTATCATCGCTTAACCTGCTGATTACCTCTACCGTCTGGCGGCAGGATCATAATGGTTTTACCCATCAGGATCCTGGCTTTCTCGATCTGGTCGTGAACAAGAGTCCTTCTGTAACCCGCATTTACCTGCCGCCCGATGTGAACTGTCTGCTTTCTGTAGCCAACCATTGCCTGAAAAGCACCGACTACATTAATGTGATCGTGTGTGACAAGCAGAAGCATCTGCAATATCTGGATATGGATGCGGCAATTAAACACTGCACCAAGGGCATTGGCATCTGGGAATGGGCCAGCAACGACGACGGCAATGAGCCGGATCTGGTGATGGTGAGCGCAGGTGATATCCCTACGAAGGAAGCCCTGGCAGCGATTGTATTGCTGCGCGAAAATTTTCCGCAACTCAAGATTCGTTTTATCAATGTAGTGGATCTATACAAGCTGGTGCCGAGCAGTGAACATCCTCATGGCCTTTCTGATCGCGATTTTGACAGCCTGTTCACGCTGGACAAGCCGGTCATTTTCAACTTCCATGGCTACCCGTGGTTAATCCACCGGCTCGCCTATCGACGCAACAACCACAAGAATCTGCATGTGCGCGGTTACAAGGAAAAGGGCAGTATCAACACACCGCTGGAACTGGCGATTCAAAACGAAACCGACCGTTTCAGTCTGGCTATTGATGCCATAGATCGTATTCCGGCCTTGCGGGTTTCCGGCGCTCATGTCAAGCAAAACCTGCGCGACATGCAGATCGAATGCCGCAACTACGCTTATGAACATGGTATCGACAGACCGGAAGACGATCAGTGGCAATGGCCTTACTGAAAACATCAATGAACCGGAATTCCTGACATGAGCCTGAAAATCTATCTGCTACGCCATGGTGAGACAGAATACAGTCAACGAGGCACTTATTGCGGGGTACTGGACCCCGAATTAACGCCTGAGGGAAGCCAAATGGCGCAGGCTTTCGCCGACGCGTATCGCTCGATACCCTGGACAGCTATCTACGCCAGCCCCATGAAAAGGGCGATTGCTACAGTGCAGCCATTATGCGATGCCTTGGGCTTGCCTATGCAGATCAGGGATGGACTCCGGGAAATAGGTTACGGCGCATGGGAAGATAGAGATCAGGAAGACGTTCGACTACACCACGAGCAGGATTACATACGCTGGTTGACAGAACCTGCCTGGAATCCTCCGACCGGCGGCGAAACCGCCGTTCAGGTAGCCAGCCGCGCACTCCCGGTCATTACCGAAATCGAGTCCGGGTACCAGACCGGCAATGTCCTGGTGGCATCCCATAAGGCCACGATACGGATCATCCTCTGTAGCCTGATGGGAATCGATATCGGCCGCTACCGGGATCGTATCGACGCACCAGCGGGCTCAGTGAGTATTGTCAAGTTCGATATCCACGGCCCGATGCTGGAGACCCTGGGTGATCGCAATTATATGCCCCGGCATTTACGCGAACGCGCAGGGACTTGATGCCGGGGCTCCGGGCACATTGATAATGACTTAA
This sequence comes from Methylococcaceae bacterium, assembly GCA_024636875.1. Taxonomy (GTDB): domain Bacteria; phylum Pseudomonadota; class Gammaproteobacteria; order Methylococcales; family Methylomonadaceae; genus JAGXGJ01. The sequence goes on from JAGXGJ010000181.1 coordinate 5,875, forward strand.
TTTCGTTCCATGAATAAATATTTACTTGTCATTAACGCCGGTTCATCGAGCATCAAGTTCGCTATTTACCAAAAGGATGCCTCATCTGGACAGCTTATCGCAGATGCTGCCGGACAAATTGCAGGCATCGGCAGCCAGCCAGGCTTCATGGTAAAGAGTTCCGATGATGCAGTATTAATTGAACGTTCGCTCTCTGTTGACGAAGCTGGCGATCACACTGGCGCTATTAACATTATCCGCTCCTGGCTTTGGGATTATTTTGCGGATGGAACCTTGCTGGCGGTGGGGCATCGCGTCGTCCACGGCGGGCAACACTATTCAGCGCCCGTTTTGATTGACGCGACAGTTCTGGCGGAACTGGAAAACCTCGTCCCCCTGGCGCCTCTCCATCAACCCCACAACCTTGCGACTATTCGCGCGCTGCTGGAAACGATGCCGTCGCTGCCGCAAGTGGCGTGCTTTGACACGGCGTTTCACCGTACCCAGCCGGCTGTCGCACAGCGCTGCGCAATACCCCGGCGCTTTGCCGATGAAGGTATACGCCGTTATGGATTCCACGGTCTGTCCTATGAATACATTGCCTCCGTATTGCCCACACTTGAATCCACACTTACGGATGCACGTATCATCATCGCCCACCTGGGCAGCGGCGCCAGCCTTTGTGCGCTTCATAACGGACGCAGCATCGCCACTACGATGGGTTTTTCTCCTCTCGACGGCCTGGTAATGGGTACGCGTTGTGGTGATATTGATCCTGGCGTATTGCTTTATCTCATGGATCGCCACAACATGGACGCACGCGCCCTGGAGCAACTGCTTTATTATCAATCCGGTCTGCTGGGCGTTTCCGGGATTTCCAGCGACATGCGCACCTTGCTTGCCAGCGAAGACCCGCGCGCGCAGGAAGCCATCGAGTTGTTCGGGTATCGCGTCGCTCGTGAAATCGGCTCTTTGGCTGCGGCGCTCTGCGGCCTTGATGCGCTGGTATTCACCGGTGGCATCGGTGAGCATTCCTCTGTGATCCGCGCGAAAGTCTGCCGTGAGGCAAAGTGGCTGGGGCTTGAACTTGACGAATCCGCCAATGCAGCCAAGGGTTCACGCATTTCAACCTTAAGTTCAAAAGTATCGGCATGGGTCGTAGCTACTGACGAAAATCTGATGATCGCACGCCACACACTACGGCAAATCACTTTAGAGAATCTCTAGAAATACCCATACCCACAAAGAGGCCTGCCCTGAGCGGAGTCGAAGGGTTTGGGTGAGGGATTTAACGGCTTGATTTCAATACCCTGATTTCATAGCGCACAGTGCAATTACATGAGATTTTCAATATCGGCTTCCCATGAAGTGATCCAGTCCGGAATTTCAGCCGCCGACATCGGTTTCGCAATGAAATAGCCCTGGGCCAGATTGCATCCAGTGCTGCGCAGAAAATTCCAGTCCGCCCGGTCTTCCACGCCTTCGGCCACGGTTCTCATGCCCAGATGCTTTGCCAGGCTAAGGCTGGCGCCATAAATGGCGCGCAGCGTGTCATTGCTGCCCGCGCCATGTACAAACCCTTGATCCACCTTGAGTTCGTCGAAAGGAATGTCGCGCAACTGGGTTAGGGAAGAATGACCGGTGCCAAAATCATCTATCGACAAGCTGAAGCGCTTCAAACGCAGGCGGGTAAGAATTTCCAGCGGAATTGACATGCCCTTCATCAGCCGGCTTTCAGTCACTTCCAGCACGATGACTTCCGGCGCAATACCCGCGGCGGAAGCGGCATCTGTCACATAATCCACAAATTCCAGCGATGCGAGATTATCCATGGAAAGATTGATCGCTACATGCAGATGCAGGCCGCCATCCTGCCAGATCCTGGCCTGGGCGAAGGCTTCGCCGATGACAACCCGCGTCAATTCGTCGATCAGCCCATGCTCTTCTGCAATACCGATGAATTGGTCGGGAAACACCATCCCGTCCCGGGGATGGCGCCAGCGCACCAGAGCTTCAACCCCGACCACCTTGCCGCTGGCCACGTCCACTTTGGGCTGGTAATGATTTACCAGCAAGCCATTGGTGATGGCTGCGTGCACCTCGCCGGCAGCGTAGGTTTTATATACCCCCCGGGGGGCCCGCTGACGGTACGGCGTCCACTTCGCCAACAGCACGGACAGCGCTTCCGGACTGGCTGGTTTGCGCAAGTGTCCCAGCGTCGCGATTTTATGCGCCCGCACCAGTTTCACAGCGGTTTGCAGCATGCGCTCATCCTCACCGCTGATCAGGATAAGGCTGCCGGTATAGCTCCGCTGGACCAGATGCCGCACGAATTCTATGCCATCCATTTCCGGCATGTTGAGGTCCAGCAATATCAGGTCGGGAGGGATGTCCGAAAGATCAATCCACTCCAGCGCGTCACCTCCCCGGTCAAAGGTTGTCACCTGGTTGAAGCCCAGATTGGCCAGCACCTGGCCCAGCAACTTGAGCATGAAGGGCTCGTCATCAAGCACCAGAATCCTGATTACAGATTTATCAACCATGGTTTTCCTCTTGTTATTATTCCATTCCCGATATTTCCGGGAACCACACTGTGTCCAGATATTCGGTCACTGCTGCTATTTCCGCCTCAAAGCGGGGCAATAGCAAAGTCAATGCCTCGACCTGACCGGCCTTGCCCGCCTGTTCGATCTCAACGCACAAGCTGCCTAACGCCAGAGCACCCACGGACCGGGCCGAAGACTTAAGTTTGTGTGCCAGTGCGCCCACCTGCAATGACTGCCCGGCCGTATAAGCGATCTTCAACTCCATTGCAATCCGTGTTGCGCTGCTACGGAAATCATACAGGAATTCCTTGAGCACCTCCGGTTCGCCGCCTACCTGCGCCGCCAGCACGCTCACATCCACCGGTTTTGTCACGACATTTCGTTCCGCAGAAGCCACCGGTGAAGCATCAAGTAAAGCGGCTGCATCGGCTGATTGCGAAGCCGGCGCGGCTGTCGGCAGCCATTTCTCCAGCATCGCATTCAGGTCTGCCAGCGGTACCGGTTTACTGAGATAGTCATCCATGCCGGCATCGAGACAATGCAGCGATTCGCTCTTGAGAGTATTTGCGGTCAGGGCGATGATTACGATGCGGCGGGCACTGGTTTCCTCGGCGCGGATAGCGGCAGTCAGTTCATAGCCATCCATTTTGGGCATGTGCAGATCGGTAAACAGCAGCGTGTAATCACCGCTTCGCCAGTGTTCCAGGGCTTGGCAGCCGTTATCTGTGACATCGGCAGCAAATCCGAGCAGCGCGAGTTGCTGCCGGATTACCTTCTGGTTGGTTTTGTTGTCTTCCGCCACCAAAATTAGCCTGCCCTGCCCGAGTGCGTCGATACGCGATGGTGCAATGAAAGCAGACTCGGCTTTGCCGGACTGTGGCATGGACATTTCTGCCTGCACCCGCCCGGCGGCAATGGCTACAGCCTGGAGGACGAGCTGCCGGGTCAGAATATTGCCATCCAGCTTAACCATCTGATCTGCATCCTGCCGGGGCGGCCGCCGGCGCTTGCCGCGGCCGATGACAAAGAGACGCACATCCTGCGCCGGCCGGGCGCTGATAATCGCGCGCAGTTCATCCTGCAAGGGCGGTTTAGTGCCTGCGTCGATCACCCATACCCAGGGACCGGACCCCGGAGGAGGAGCCGCCTGTTCATATGCCGCCGCCAGATTTGGCGCCTGTTCAACCACCGCGCCGGCGGCTGCCAGATAAGCCGCCAGATGATCAGCCATCCCCTCTGCACTCCCTACCACAAGACAAGAAAGTCCAACAATCAGTGATGCCAAGTCACTGTCTTCGGCTTGGTCAGACACCGGAACCAGAGGCAGACGCACGGTGAAGATAGCCCCCTGGTCCGGCACACTCTGTACCGAAATTTCTCCAGTCATCAGTTGCACCAGATTGCGGGCGATAGACAGCCCCAGCCCGGTGCCGCCAAAACGCCGTGTCGTCGAGACATCGGCCTGGGTGAAAGGGGTGAACAGCCTCGACTGGATTTCCTGATCCATGCCAATGCCGTTGTCGATCACGCGAATTTCCACTACCGCCCGCTCCGCATCACGTTCAACCAGCACGGCCTGTACCGACACGCGCCCCGGACGGTCCTGCCCGCTGGAAAACTTGATGGCATTATTGGCCAGATTGATCACGATCTGGCGCAGACGCTGGGCATCACTCAGGACGACTGCGGGAATCGCCGGATCGGTGAACAATGTCAGTTCCACTCCCTTGTTTTCGGCCAGGCGGTCCAGCATGATACAGACCTTTTCTACCACCTCGGCCACCGCCGTAGGCGCATGCTCAATCTCCAGTTTACCTGCCTCAATCTTGGAAAAATCAAGAATGTCCTCGATGATGCCCAGCAATGAAAACGCCGATTCGCGGATGATATCGACCATCTCCACCTGGTAGCCCTTAAGGCTGGTCTGATGCAGCACATCCACCATGCCGATCACGCCGTTCATCGGCGTACGAATCTCGTGGCTCATGGCGGCAAGAAAATCTGACTTGGTCCGGTTGGCATGCTCCGCCTCGGTCTTGGCGGCAACCAGCGCCTGTTCGGACAATTTGCGCTCGGTGATGTCACGCACGATGCCGGTGAAAAAGCGTCCTTCGCCCAGTTGCATCTTGCTCACCGCCAGCTCAAGCGGGCAGGTGCTGCCGTCCCTGCGCTGTCCGACAACCTCGCGCCTGATGCCGATGATATGCATCTCGCCGGTGGTGCGGTAATGCTCGAGGTAAGCATCGTGCAGGCTGTGAAAAGGTTCGGGCATGAGCAAGTTGACGTTCCTCCCGACTATCTCGCCAGCCGTATAGCCAAAAATGCGCTCGGCGGCCGGGTTAAAGGTCTCAACGATGCCGCGCTCGTCGATCGTAATGATGCCTTCCGCCACGGTATCGAGGATCGCATGAATGCGCTTGGTGCTGTCGCGCAGATCTGCGGTTCGCTCCTCTACCAGTTCCTGTAAATGATCGCGGTGTATTTGCAACTCTTCCTGGTTGCGTTTGTAATCGGTAATATCGGAGAATGTACCGACAAAATGGGTAACGCTGCCATCTTCGGCGGTGACAGCGGTTATCGTCAGCCATGCCGGAAAATCCTCACCATTCTTGCGCTTGTCCCATATCTCTCCGGTCCAATGTTTGTCGCTCTGCAATTTCTCCCACATCTCGTCATAAAATTCATCTTCGGAGCGCCCCGATTGGAGTATCGACGGTGTGGTGCCGATCAGATCTTCGATGCTGTATCCGTATATGCGGGTAAAAGCCTGGTTGATGCGCAGAACGGCTTTGTTACTGTCGGTGATGACGATGCCTTCCTGCGTCTCGAAGACGGTGGCGGCGATGCGCAATGCTTGCTGGGAGCGTGTATGTTCGATGGCGACGCAGGCGATATTTGCTGCATCGCTGATTGCAGTGAGTTCCGTGTCGTTAGGCGAACGAATCTCTTTGTAGTAGATGGCAAAGGTGCCCAACACCTGGCCGGTGCTCGATAAAATCGGTTGTGACCAGCAGGCCTGTAACCCACAACTCAGGGCAAGCTGTTGATAGTCTGCCCACAAGGGATCGCTGCCAATATCACTGACGATGACCCGTTTCCGGCGGTAAGCCGCTGTACCGCAGGAACCCGCACAAGGCCCTATGCTAATGTTATAGAGTGCACGATTGTATGCTTCCGGCAGGCTGGGTCCAGCGGCGAACATCAGATGGTTGCCTTCCTCATCCATCAGCCTGATCGAACAGAGAATGGCGGAGTGCTCTGCTTCTACGCTTCGCGCCAAGGCATCCAGGATGTCCGGCAGCCGTGCATCCTTGGCCAGCAGTTCCAGCACCTGGTTGCGGATGTGCTCGCGTTGCCTTGCTTGCTTGCTCTCGGTGATGTCGCGCTGCACACCGACAAACTGCGCCAATTCACCCAAGTTATCATAAACGGGGGTGATGGAAAGCTCATTCCAGAAGGGCTTGCCGTTTTTACGGTAATTCAGGATTTCCCCGTGAAACGGCAGACCGGCATTGAGGGCCTCACGCAGCTCAGCCGCGGTTGCCGGATTTGTCCCGGCGCCCTGCAGAATGGCGCAACTTTTACCGATGAGATCAGCCCTTGCATAACCGGTGATTTGCTCGAAGGCATCATTCACATAAGTGACGCGTCTTTGCGCATCGGTGATCAACACCCCTTGCGATATCGAACTGAGTGCCTGGTTCTGCACGCGCAGTTCCTCGATCATGGTCACAGCCATGGTGCGAGTCCGCTCTTCCATATCCCTTTGCAGGAACTGATGCAGCCGGACATCAGCTTTTTGACGGCTCATGCGCTGTTCGAACAGACTGGCCAGAATGCCTGCGCAGAGCAGGAAAAACATGTTGGTCGACACGAACAGCGTGAGCAGATCAGGATCAATGCGGGAAGGGCCTTCCAGGCAGACGCTGTCTGATGGAAAATGGGTGCCGGCCATGGCCGTATAATGCATGCCGGAGATGGCCAGGCCCATGACTAACCCCCCCAGGCCATGAGATGCCAAAAAAGGCAAATGTAATTTCTCTCCCGTATAGACGATGAGCAGGGCGCCATAAGAGGCCAGCACCGCGATGCCTACCGAAGCAAAGACGATAACCGGGTCGTAGATGATGGGCGGCGACATTTTCAGCGCCGCCATGCCGGTATAGTGCATGACGGAAATACCCAGTCCCATGATCAGGCTGCCGCCGGCAATCCGTCCCGAGTGCATTTCCTTCGCACGCAATAGATAAAATCCAAGCAGTGTGGCGGTCACCGCAGGCAGCACAGAGAGCAGGGTAAGCTCAAGATCGTAGGAAACTGGCACGGGCAAATGAAAAGCCAGCATGCCGATGAAATGCATCGCCCATATTGCCAGTCCGAGGGTAATCCCCCCCGTGATAATCCAGACGAGTTCAGCCAAACCCCGGCTTTCCCGCATGCGGTTGGCATGAACGAGGGCGGTAACTGAGCCGAAAATAGCCACCAGGATGGAAAGTATAACCAGGTATGGATTCCAGATTATCGTCACATGCATTCCTTCAGGTTTGGTTTCGGAGGCGGTTTCGGTTTTTCTTTTACTTAGGTCAGCTTCTGGGCACAGACAGAGTCCCGGGAGTTAAATTTTCACGGAAAACCGGATTCTCCTGAATCCCCTCTAAACAGGAACGCCACTTTGCCGGACCGTGGTGCTTGCCTCTGAATCACTTAAACCGTTAACTACGAATCAAGAGCAAATCATTCACTGCACCGGAAAATAGCCCTCACCAAAGGGAGGTGCCTGCCCTGAGCGGTGTCGAAGGGGTTAAATACCATAGATATAGCTCTTTGATTCCATAACTTCAAATCCAGCACTTGATTCATATTTAAATGACGCGCCGGCACAATCCTGGAAATGGTCTGCCATGCTGGCAAGAGAGAGCTTCTAACGCCTACCCCGATGCTACCATAATGAATATACACAACTCACAAATATTGTGCAACGGTAACCGCGCGGCAAGCCGGAAAACCTTGAGTCCAGGCGTTGAATTGCAGTTTGAATGACTGGCATTTTGGTGGGAGCGATGCCTACGTCGCGACTAAAGACTGTATGCAAAGCAAGCGCTCATCATTCACAGCGACAAAAATAGACCTCTTTAAAGTATAGGAGCCAAAGTTGGTAAAGCGACCTTTGTAATACCCTCACCCTAACCCTCTCCCAAAGGGAGAGGGGACTTTGTGTCGCTTTACCAACGTCGGACTCTATAAGATGCCTGCCCTGAGCGGCGCCGAAGGGGTTGGCCGAGGAGAAATACAATAAATAGCTCTTAATTCCTATTGTAATCGCGACGTAGGCGTCGCTCCCACCACTCATGTCACTCCACCACCCAATGAAACTGACAACAGAAAGTCAAAATGAGAGTCCCCGATGTCTTCTGTTCAGCGTCTTAACCTGGCCAACTCTTCTTCCAATTTAAAACAGCGTTCCGCTGACATACGCCATAAATCCAGTACCGAATCCATCATCAATCGGGTGGCAGTTGCATCGAATTTAAAGTTGTTGCGTTGTTCATAGGCTTGTTCAGGGCTTGAGCCGCGTTGAATGGCGAATATCTGCTCTGCCATGATGCGATCAGTGCCCAAAATGTGATAGGTTAACCAGGAGGTGATAAAGCCAATCAGGTTTTCGGTCAGTATCAGTAATTCTTCTTCCGAAGACAAATAGGTCCACATATTATTAACATCGTAGATAAAGGATTTGTGTTCCATACGATGAATACTGAGATGTCTTTCATCCAGCTTGCTGTGCAGCATTAATAATTCTTCCTCGATGAAATGGTCATTCGCATAGGCGACTAACAATTTTAACACTTCATCAACGGAATCCTCACTAGGTCCGTCTTTATTGTAGCTATCGGACAAACTGTTAAGCATTTCGAACAGTCTTTTATGCTGACTGTCCACGAGTTCAATATGTGTGGCAAAACACTCTGACCAAGCTATCATCTTGGGTTCCTTCTGTTATTGATCGAAAACAGGTTTAATAATCCTGAAAACCGCAGTTGGGGCGAACGGGTTTTTTTATACTCAACTGCGGTTTTCAGGATAATCATTTTAGAACTGCAATATAACAGATGTGTTTTTTGTTGCTTCCTCGCTGTGCCCATTCTGACCTGGCTGTTCAAGGAATACCTCTTAACCATAAAACGGCTGAAACGGTATTTTAGATAACTTCGCTTGTTTTATTTTTAGTCTCAACCATACTTGGAATGTGTTTTTAGAAAGCTGGTGTACAGGCTGACAAAAACATAAACCCTGTCGAGTTAATCAATCCGGCAGGTCATATCGATTCAAATGCGGTTTTATTCAGGCAGGTTTGACCCATTGAAGAACACCAAACGGGTCGCTGTTTTTCTGAAAATGATACCTCAGACAGGCGTTACCATTAACCTTGTTTTTACAGGTAACAACCTGACTGAATACGGTGTCCGGTCATCTTAACGTACCGGCACCGCTGCATTTGCCGGCTAGCCCATTTTATCAGACCTGGATTAGCCATAGCTCCCGCGCTCTGCACTCATCCTTATACACAATTCCGTCATTCTTATACACAATTCCGTCATTCCGGCAGGGATTCGCTTCGCGCTCTGGCGGGTCACATCAGGCTATCCTGCCTGACGCTCTTCAGGTTAATGCAAATCAGTTCCAGACAGATTTGTGCCGGAATCCAGACTATATGGAAGTATTTATGTTCGCCATCCATGGCTCTATAGGGGTAGAGAAAAGCCTCTTGACCCTCCCACCGGGTCATCGGAGGCGGTCACCCGCCTCCGATTCCCACAGAACGTAGCGTGCGGATTTCCCGCACTACGCTCTTCAGTCAGTGATTTAGAACACAGCAATTGCCTGCAACCTTGGATAAGGCAGAACAAGCTTCGGTTGCTGTAACGGATAACGTGTTTTGATTTTCAAGAATACGTTCCATGTAACCTGGCCTTCTCGGTTTCGGCTGCCTAGCAGCTTCCGCCAACAGCGTTCAACATTCCGGTATACCTTCTTCAAGGCTCGAAAGTTTCCGGCAATGCCATAGTAGGCATAGTGCCCTCGCAGTACCCGGTTAAGAGTAACTTCTCATTCGATGCAGGTCTAAATACAGCAAATAATCAGAAGTTACGAAGGTCACGAAGAATGAAGAAAAACATAAAACTTCGTGTTCTTCGTGGTGAGTAGATATTAAAAGACTACCCTTCCCGCTATTTTTGCAACTGAACCGCGTCGCTGACGATAGCTTCGGTTTGCCAGCCGCCGCCCAATGCTTTGTATAGTGCAACCAGATCAGTTGAAAGCTGAGCTGCACTATCGACCAAATCGCGTTGCGTTTGATAAAGTGTCTGTTGGGTTTGGAGCACATCGAGAAACGTCGTTAAGCCCCTGTGATAGCGTTCGTCGGCCATTTCAACCGCCAGCTGGCTTGCAGCAACGGCTTGTGCAAGTGATTTGTGCCGTTGTTGTTCTTTATTGTAGGCAATGAGTGCATCTTCGACTTCTTTAAAAGCGCCTAGAACCGTGGACTGATAAGTCAGAAACGCCAAGTCAAATTGCGCTTTCTTGCTTTTAATATTAGCGTTAATTCTGCCCCAATTAAAAATGGGCAAGGTTAATGATGAAGCGGTAGACCACGACTTGCCGAGGGGGGTGAAGTCGGTAATGCGCATATTTTGCAGGCCCAGAAACGCCGCCAGATTGACCCTCGGATAAAGCTCGGCGGTGGCGACGCCCACATTGGCGTTTGCTGCCGCAAGTTGTCGTTCGGCTTGACGAATATCGGGTCTGCGCAGCAATAATTCGGAAGGCAGATCAGGTATTGCGATCGTCGACATAGCCGGAATCGAACCCGGATTGTCGAGACGAAGGGCCAGCGCAGCGGGCTCTCGACCTAATAATACGCTAAGTGCGTGCATCGATTGTTTAACAACCGTTTCATAGACTGGCAAAAACGCTTCGGTTGCGGCGGCCTGGGATTGTGCCTGCGCCACTTCCAGCATGCTTGCAAAACCGGCTTGTTGACGGACTTGCGTTAACCTGACTGTTTCCTGTTGAGAATATAAATTTTCACGGGTTATTGCGATCAGTCGTTGATTGGAGCGCAGCTCAATGTAGTTTCTGGCGACTTCTCCTAATAGAGTAATCAGCACATCCCGGCTGTTTTCAATTTCGCTGTCGACAGTCGCATCAGCGGCTTCCATCGCACGTCTTACGCCGCCGAAAAAATCCAGCTCCCATTGCGCATCAAAGCCCAGTTGAAAAATATTGATGAACTGATTGCCGATACCAAAGCCGCTACCCGCCGAGGATGTGCCTACCGTTTGAGATGTCGAGGAAGAGTTGTTAAAGCGCCGGCTGACATTGCTTCTTCCGGTTACACTGGGCAACCCGGCGGTAATCGTAACCCAGCGTTGCGCTCGAGCATCCTTGACCCTTAGCAAAGCTTGCTTTAAATCCAGATTGGCTCCGATGGCATCGCTAATGAGCCGGTTGAGTACCGGATCATTGAAAGTTTTCCACCATTGATCAGGCCGCGCCGTTAACGGCGATCTCTTGTGGTTGCCGTTTAATCCTGTGCGCTTGTCCTTTGTTGCCTCACTCCATTGTTTCGGAACAGGAACAATCGGACGCTTGTAATCAGGGCCGACGGTGCATCCGGATACCAGCACGGTTAAGGAAAGCATAATAAAACGGCATTTCATAAGGATGAACCTTGAGCATCCTGGTGATTTTCAGAATCCTTGCTGGTAGAGTAATCCTGGGCCTCAATAAATACGTCCATCTGCTGGCCTACATAGATGGGCAGTTGCTTTCGGTCAAACTGGTAGAGTGCTTGCAATACGCGCGTATCAACACGTTCTGTACTGTCGCCAGTCAGGGATTTTTTGGGTACCACGAAGGGTTCAACATAAGCCAGTTTCAGATCGACTTTAAAGCGTCGATTACCGCGCAGAAAAGCGATCGCTTTGCTGTTTTTGTCGAACCGCCAGGCATCATTCTCGTCAATGTCAACCCGCACATGCAGTTGATCCAGATTACCCAGTACCAGCAATGGGGTATTCAAAAATCCAGCCTGCGCAAATTCACCGGGTCGAATATTGACTTGCAGCACTTCGCCGGCAATTGGAGCGCGAACGATAAGCCGGTTTAACGTGGTTTCGGTGTCTGCCAGACTGGCTTCGGCTTGTTGCACCAAAGCTTGCGCGCTTTCCAGTCTGGCTTTTGCGATAAGCATCGCGTTGCGTCGTCTAAGCAGTTCTTCTGCACTGATCGCGCGACGGTCCGTCACTGCTTCAGCCAAATCATTTAGTGATTTGGCGTCGATGAAAGTGGCTTTTGCTACGCTGACATCGGCTTTTGCTTTAGCAAGGTCTGCAAGTTTTATAGCCAATGTCGCGCGAGTATCGCGGTCATCCAGATAAAAAAGTGCAGCACCGGCCTTGACTTGATCGCCAACCTTGACCGTTACTGTCTTGATTATGCCGGGCAAGGGTGTGCCAATATCGATATTCCGGCTTTGCGCTTCAACAATCCCGGCGCCGGCAATAAATGCTTTAAAAGGGGCTGAAGCAGGTTCTGTCACGGCTTTTGCAACCGGTGGAGGCTGATAGCTGTTCCTTACTGTGTAAGCGGCAAACAAAAATCCGGCGACTGCAAGTAAAGGGAGTGTGTATTTGATTTGCATGTTTAAGGTTCAAGGCAAAAGGTTCAAGGTGCAAGGCGAAAGGTGCAAGATGCAAGAATGTACAAGGCGAAAATAACACACCCTTGTACCTTTCACTTTGTATCTTTGACCTTAATAATATGCCCGTCGTCCATTTCTGCAATGCGATCGGCGAAGTCAAAGATTCGCGCATCATGGGTGACAATCACCAGCGTGCGGTCTTTGTGCAAGGCTACGTCTTTGAGCAATGTCATCACATTGTGTCCGGTTTCATGGTCCAGTGCACTGGTAGGTTCGTCGCATACGATAAGCCGTGGGCTATGCACCAATGCACGGGCAATCGCAACCCGTTGCTGCTGGCCGCCGGAAAGCTGTGAAGGTAAGGACTGCCATCGCTCCCCCAAGCCGACGTGTTCAAGTACACTGATAGCTTTGCGCTCAGCCTCAACGCGTTTCATGCCATTGATGATCAGGGGAACCGACACATTTTCTGCGGCATTCAGCGAGGGCAACAGGTTGTATGCCTGAAACACAAAACCGATGTTACGTGCCCTGAAATTTAACTTGTCCCTGCTACGCATGTTGAGTAAATTCTCGCCAAACACCTCGCAACTTCCATCATCCTGATCGAGAATACCGGCCATAACTGAAATCAAGGTAGTCTTGCCGCAGCCGGATGGCCCGACCAGCATCATTAATTCACCTGCTTCAATTTCCAGATTGATACCATTCAGTGCAGTCACTTTTTGCCCGCCGGTATCATAAGTTTTTACCAGATCTTGGCAGCGTACTGCTAAATTCATGGTTTAGCCTTTAAAAACAATCGCCGGTTCCAAACGAATTACTTTGACTATGCTGATCATCGCAGCAAAGACGCAGATCAGACTGACCCCCGCGCCGCTAAAGATCAGCAGTTGCCAGGGAAATCTGAAAGCGAGAATGCTATGACGCATAGCATGACCGAATAATGCAGTCAGACCTACACCTAAACCATAACCGATGCTGCCAACCAGGACCGCCTGTAATAAAATCATGCGCAGCAATATCCAGTTGCTGGTGCCCATGGCTTTTAATACACCGAATTGCAGCAGGTTTCCCAGGGTGAAATTGTAAAAAGTCTGGCCGGCAATAGCTGCACCGACAATAAAACCCAAAAGTACCGACGTACCGAAATTAATAGGGATGCCCGTGTTGTGCATAAAATATTCGTAGGTAAGCGTTTTGAACTCCTCTTGTGTATAAGCCGCTAAGCCCGTTGCTTCGCGTATACGGCGAGTGAGTTCGGCAAGGTTTTGTCCTTTTTTTGCTTTTACCAGAATAAAGGACAACAGCTTACGTTCCCTGGGAGCGTAACTCTTTGCGCGGGAATAAGTCGTATAGACTACGGGTTGAGATTGAAAAGTACGACTTACTTTAGCAATGCCTACGACGATAGCACGGTGATCATTTAACTCCAGACTATCGCCTACTTTGAGCGGAATCCGTTTACCTCCCGGAATCGGCGAAGGCTTTCCCAATTTATCTCTGGCGCCGTCTATATCGACGATCACACTGTCACTCCGTCGTAAATCTTCGATCTTTCCTTCCAGCATAACAGGCGGGCCACCGATTAAAGTTGCATCGTCCAAACCCACAACATTGCAGGTTTGAAATCTACCGTCGGTAAGACGCGCTTTCAACAGTCCCTTGTACATTGGCATCGCCCATTCCACACCGGAAATACCGCGAACCCGATAAAGTTCCGTATCCTGCAAGGGCTTGATGTCATCGACAAACTGCACTTTCGAATCCATCACCCATATATCGGGTAAGCCTACATCCGATATAAAACTGTAAGTACGAGTCATGAGGCCCAAAAAAATAGCGGGTTGCTGGGTCATAATCAAGGAAGCGAAAGTCAAGCCCATAACAATACCGATATATTTACTTTTATCACCCATCAGCATTTTCAAGGCTATATGATTCATGGTATTGGCCTCTTTTGGGGTTGAGCGAACCGGGTCAGGCCGGCTAATGAAAATTGCGCGATATGTTCAGCGCAGGCTTGTATAGCCGGATCATTAGCAATCAATTCAGGATACAAACGGTCAATTATCGAGCGCGAGTGTTTAAACATCAGACACTGGCCAAAAATACTCAGCAGACAACGTTTCACGATCATTTTATCAGCGGCAGCCCCGAGAATTTGTTGGATAATTTCAGTTAGCAGGGAAAATTGCGGAATAATGGCTGTTTCGATAATTTCATCCAGAGCTTTAGTGGGATCGGCAATTTCACGGGCTATCAGTTTGCTGTATAGGCCTAAATGACTATCGTCCAGCAATTTATGAAGAAAATTGCCAATAAACAGTGTGAGCCGCTGTTCCGGCGGCAAGCCCTTATCGAGAACGGCATCCAGTGGATACAATCGATTTGCCTCTTGAAAGGCAAAAGCCAAGGCCTGAGCATAAAGCGCCTCTTTACTGCGGAAATAGTAATTTATCGAAGCCACGTTGACATTAGCTCTGGAGCAAATCTCTCGCACGGTAGCCTCACGGAAACCGCATTCAGCAAAAACTTCTACGGCAACCTGGAGCAAACGGTCAAACGCAGGTTCGATTAAAATTGATTGTGTCATTCTAACGCTTGTATTAAACAGTTGTTTAAAATAATTCTATAACTAACCTGTTCAAAGGGCAAAATTTAATTCGAAGATAAATTTGCGATATCTTCTGCGGCAAGATTATTTCATTTTATGCTTACCGCTGGCCGATTTGAGTTACGGACTGAAACTCCCGATACACGTTAATTGAACGATGCGTCTTATGGTCCTGCAGAAACGATACACTTTTTAGAGTGGGTGCAGCAGGGTGGAATCGACGCCTTCGTCGCGACCATAATCTTTAATCGCGACGAAGGCGTCGCTCCCACGACCAATTGAACTTGATTGAAAAGTTCGTAGCTGAAACCTTAATAGACATCTTTCCTAAATAATCAGTATAGGACAAACCTTGATAGGGTTAAAATAGCGGCCTTACCTCTGAAAACACGGATAGCCATGACCCCTTATGCCCAACTGCCCACAGATAACCCTGAAGAATTCATACGGA
>JAGXGJ010000182.1 GCA_024636875.1 Methylococcaceae bacterium
AATTTATGATTTTGTTCATTGCGGTTAAGTCTAAGTTATTTTAGGGCTTATTTTCAAGTTTTTTTTCGAAATAGTCTTAGGCTTAACAGATTTGTAGTGTCTTGGTTTTTCCGCCGCGATAGCGGCTTCGTCCAACAACGGAAAGCGAATTATCTAATGCGTATGTTTACGCACCTATTTAGAAGCAGTGTACTTAATCCCGAATTGGCGGCGGCGCCAAAACAACCCGGGTTCCATTGGACTCTGCCGCACTGACAACGCCGGCTGCTTCCATATCCTCAATCATCGTGGCGGCCCGGTTATAACCGACCTTAAAACGCCGTTGCACACTGGATATCGAGGCTTTACGCGATTCTGTGACAAATTGCACGGCTTCATCATATAAAGCATCCGTTTCTGAGCTGCCGCTATCGCCACCGTTTTCACTGTAGCCATCACTATACTCAGATGTTTCACGGGTTATATCGTCCAGATAATCTGGCGGCGCGGTCTGCTTTAAAAATTCAACGACCCGATGAACCTCATGATCGTCTACAAACGCACCGTGGGCACGAATCGGAATACTGGTGCCGGAAGGCAGGAACAGCATATCACCATTGCCTAACAAGGTTTCCGCGCCGCCCTGGTCAAGAATCGTGCGTGAATCAATACGTGATGAAACCTGAAATGAAATCCGGGTGGGCACGTTGGCTTTAATCAGTCCGGTCAATACATCTACAGACGGGCGTTGTGTCGCCAAAATCAAATGAATACCTGCTGCCCGGGCTTTTTGCGCCAGACGCGCGATTAATTCCTCTACCTTTTTCCCGACAATCATCATCATGTCGGCTAATTCGTCGATGACGATAACGATGCTGGGTAATTTATTGAGGACCGGGAATTCTTCATCTTCTTCCAGCGGGTTTGCCAGCTGGAACATGGGATCCCTGATACTCTCGCCTCTTGCTGCCGCTTCATCAAGCAAATGGTTATAGCCGGTAACATTTCTGACGCCCATTTTGGACATTAATTTATAACGTCTTTCCATTTCGACAACTGCCCAGCGCAAGGCGTTGCTGGCTTCCTTCATATCGGTAACAACGGGCGTTAATAAATGCGGGATGCCTTCATAAACCGATAATTCCAGCATTTTAGGGTCTATCATAATCAAGCGCACCTGTTCGGGCGTGGCTTTATAGAGCAAACTGAGAATCATCGTATTGATAGCAACTGATTTTCCTGATCCGGTAGTTCCGGCAACCAGGGCATGAGGCATTTTACTTAGATCGGCTACCAAAGGCGCACCGGAAATATCCTTGCCCATTGCCAGCGTCAGCAAGGACTTTGCCTTTTCAAACACGGGTGATACCAATAACTCACGCAGCGTTACCATTTCCCGTTCACGATTGGGTATTTCTAGACCAACAACGGATTTGCCCGGAATAATTTCAACAATACGCACACTGGTAACCGACAACGCTCTAGCCAGGTCTTTGGACAGACTGCTAATGCGGCTGACTTTAACACCGGCCGCAGGCTGCAATTCAAAACGGGTAATAACAGGGCCGGGATGAAAACCCACAACATCAACAGCGACATTAAAATCAGCAAGAATGTCTTCCACCAGCCGCGACATGTCCTCTAAATCACTTTGTGAGTAACCGATAACCCGGGTATCCCTTTCATCCAGCAAAGTTAAAGAAGGCAGCACCCCTTCGCCGGCATTATAAAGAGGAGCCCGGCGTTTTTGATTTTGTTTGCCAGAATTTTCAACAGTTATCAGGTTTTTTTCCAAACCAGAAGCACCTTTTGAACTGAATTTTCTCCTGGCTTCTGGTTTTTCAGAAAGTCTATCGGTAAATTGAACTGTGTTAATGGGCCGTTCTGGCCACATGTTATTGATGGCATGAGAAATACCACGACCAACAAATACCGTATATTTACCGATTAAATCAACGAGTGTTACCCAGGATAGTTCAGTAGCGAGGGTAATGCTGGCCAATAAAAGAACCAGTAAAAACAAGGTAGCTCCTGAATTACCGAATAAAATCAATAAATTTTCACCGGTTTCCTGGCCTAAAATACCCCCTGTGGTGCCAGGCAGTTCTACTACGCCTACTCTATGTATATGTAAAAATGATAATGCGGCTCCGGACACAACGGTCGCTATGGAGCCTAGCCACTGCAAGGCAATAGTCATTTTTTGTTGTCTCTGTCTGGTTTGGCCATATAACTGAAAACCATGCCAGCAGATAATGACTGGAAATAAATACGCACTTAAACCAAAAAAGCTGAGCGTAAAATCAGCGAGCCAGGCGCCAAATACACCACAGGCGTTCGTGATTGTCTGCACTGCTCCACTGTGAGTCCAGCCGGCATCTTCATTGCTAAAAGTAAGCAAAGAAATCAACAGAAACAAGGCAAGCGCAAATAAACCAAGAACGGCAATTTCGCGTAAACCACGAAATGTTTTTTCTCCCATTACAGCAGACATAAATAATGACCCGATATATATAACTATCAATAAAACAAGATTATAGATCAATTATCATATATTTTACATTAATAATGACCACAAAAAAATCAGCTTCTTTTTAAACACTTGTTACTGGCTAACCGATATTATCATTTACGAAATGCTGTTTCATCGGCATAATTCCACTAATAGCCTCCTTATCATAGAGATTTTTTAATGAATGACTCCAAACACAGCCGTCTTTTAATTCTTGGCTCTGGACCTGCGGGTTACACAGCCGCCATTTATTCTGCGCGCGCTAATTTGAACCCGGTGCTAATCACCGGTTTACAGCAGGGTGGACAATTGACTACCACTACTGACGTCGATAATTGGCCAGGCGATATTGAAGGTTTGCAGGGTCCGGATCTCATGGACAGAATGCGTCTGCACGCCGAACGCTTCGATACCGAGATTATTTTCGACCATATCCACACCGCCGATTTGTCCGCTCGCCCCTTTAAATTAACCGGTGATTCAGGTAGTTATACCTGCGACGCACTGATTATTACAACAGGCGCTTCGGCACGCTACCTGGGCCTTGAGTCTGAAGAAACCTATAAAGGCAAAGGCGTTTCCGCGTGTGCTACCTGTGATGGTTTTTTCTATAAAAATAAACCGGTAGTAGTGATCGGCGGCGGCAATACCGCGGTTGAAGAAGCCCTTTATCTGGCAAACATCGCCTCAAAAGTAACGGTAATTCATCGTCGTGACAAATTCCGCTCTGAAAAAATCCTTTCTAATAAATTGATTGAAAAATCACAAAACGGCAATGTCACTATTGAATGGAATTATAAACTTGATGAAGTCCTGGGTGATGACATGGGGGTTACCGGCATCAGAATCAAAAACACTTTGGATGACAGCACTAAAGAAATTGATGTACACGGTGTTTTCATAGCCATTGGTCACACGCCGAATACAGGGATATTTGAAGGTCAGCTGGATATGGATCACGGCTACATCAAAGTCAGAAGCGGCATTAACGGCAACGCTACAGCAACCAGTGTTGAAGGTGTTTTTGCTGCCGGTGATGTGATGGATTCGATCTACAAACAGGCCGTCACCTCAGCCGGATCAGGCTGTATGGCTGCGCTGGATGCTGAAAAATTTCTGGATGAATCAGTCTAGTCAGAAGCAATGCATGAGTCGAAAAGAAAATATTACTTTTACCTCTCGCCGTTAGTTTTTCATGGCGCTCACAGTACTCGACCCTAAAAATCCGGAACAGGTTTTCCCCCTGGCAAGCAAGGCGCTAAAAGAGCCGGACGGCTTGCTTGCAATAGGCGGCTGCCTGTCAATAAACCGTTTATTAAATGCCTATCGCCACGGAATTTTCCCCTGGTATAACGCTGGTGAGCCGATTTTATGGTGGTCACCAAATCCCAGATTGGTATTGTTCCCGGATAAACTGATTGTGTCCCGAAGTTTGCACAAGACCTTGCGCAAAAATAATTATTCAGTAACTTTTGACCAGGCATTTAGTGAAGTCATTGCCGCCTGTGCAGAATCCCGAAAAGAAGGTTCCGGCACATGGATTACAGCCGACATCAATCAGGCTTATAATGAATTGCATCGATTGGGAATTGCGCATTCTGCAGAGACATGGTTAAACGGCAGCCTGGTAGGTGGCCTGTACGGTGTTGCATTAGGCCGGGTTTTTTTCGGCGAGTCCATGTTTCATACCCGGACGAACGCTTCCAAGGTCGCCTTTGTACGTTTAGTAGAACAGCTTAAAGCCTGGGACTACCAACTGATAGACTGCCAGGTACACACAAGTCATCTGGCACGTTTTGGAGCCGAAGAGATTAATCGCAAGTATTTTGCCCAATTACTTGATCAATTTTGTGATGACTATGCCAACAAATCAGCCTGGCACACACAATGATTTCCATCCCGCTTTTTCTGACTCAGGAGCATCCATGCAGTTATCTTGAGGATGAGTATAACCAATCCCTTTTCGTATATCCTTCCTATCCAATAACAACGGCTATTTATGCTCAACTGATAATGCAAGGCTTTCGCCGCAGCGGTAATGAAGTCTATGCTCCACATTGTCCGCACTGCTCCGCATGTATTCCGGCAAGATTAGCGGTAGCCAGATTTAAACCGAGCCGAAGTCAAAAACGTTGCTTAAAGAAAAATATCAATACTCAGGTCGTCGTCAAGCCCGCTGTTTTTGAACAAGCCCATTACGACATGTATTTGCGTTATCAGGCTAACAGGCACAGCGATGGCTCCATGGCCCATGCCAGCCCTGATGATTACATTAATTTTCTGGGCAGTTCATGGTGCGACACAAAATTTGTCGAATTTTCAATAAATAATGAACTGGCAGGCGTAGCAGTGATTGACCAATTTGAAAACGCGTTATCAGCAGTTTATACTTTTTTTGAACCGAAATTTGCAAATGCAAGCCTCGGCGCCTATGCCGTTTTATGGCAAATTGAACAGGCAAAACTGCAACAACGAGAGTTTTTATACCTGGGATTCTGGATAAAAACATGTAAAAAAATGGCCTATAAAAGCGTCTATCATCCGCTACAATTATTGATTGATAATCAATGGACTGAAATGGTTATTTAGCAAACAAAAATCCACTCGCTTCTGTTGTTAAAAACCAGCTTATGTTATGATTAGAGGTTTTTAATTACCTGGGCAAAAAAATGGCTAAAGAAGATCAAATCGAAATGGAAGGGAAAGTTATAGATACCCTTCCCAATACCATGTTCCGCGTTGAACTCGAGAACGGTCATATCGTGACTGCGCATATCTCCGGTAAAATGCGTAAACATTACATCCGCATTCTTACCGGCGATAGCGTTAAAGTTGAAATGACGCCATACGATTTAACTAAAGGCCGCATTACCTTCCGAATGCGCTGATTTCATTGCACCTGACAGGATCAGCGCAAGCAATTCATTCTGATTAACACTTCCCGGCAGTCTGCCGCATTAAAAATTGGATTCAGAAACAATCAACTCATTGCTCTCTATAGCAAAAGCAATTTCATTATTTTCCAGATAAATTCTGACATGACCTCCGTGTGCAAGCTTGCCAAATAGCAAGTCATTGGCCAGAGGTTTCTTGATCTTTTCCTGAATTAACCGCGCCATTGGCCTTGCCCCCATTTTTGGGTCACAGCCATGTTCAGCCAACCACAAACGCGCATCAACATCCAGCGCCAGTGTTACATGCTTCTCTGCAAGCAAGGCTTCCAGTTCAAAGATAAATTTATCAACCACATGCCCGACAACTGAAATATCCAGCGGTTTAAACTGGATAATCGCATCCAAACGGTTGCGGAATTCAGGCGAAAAACCTCTTTCTATAACCTTCAAGCTGTCGGAAGCATGATCCTGATGGGTAAAGCCAATAGAAGCCCGACTGCCCTCCTCTGCCCCGGCATTCGTCGTCATCACTAAAATAATATTCCGGAAATCGGCTTTACGCCCATTATTGTCGGTTAATGATCCATGATCCATGACCTGCAACAACAGATTAAAAACATCGGGATGGGCTTTTTCCAACTCATCCAGCAATAATACAGCATGGGGATGCTTGGTTACCTGCTCGGTTAACAATCCGCCCTGGTCGAAGCCGACATAGCCTGGTGGCGCTCCTATTAATCTGGATACGGCATGGCGTTCCATGTATTCAGACATATCAAAACGAATCAGTTCAACACCCAACACTTTAGCAAGCTGGCGCGTCACTTCTGTTTTACCTACGCCGGTAGGCCCTGCAAAAATAAATGATCCAATAGTCTTCTGGGAATCCCGAAGACCTGCACGCGATAATTTTATCGCCGAAGCCAAGGCTGAAATCGCCTCATCCTGACCAAAGACCAGCATTTTCAGATTTTTTTCCAGGTTGGCCAGCTTATCTATATCATTGGAAGAAACTGATTTCGCCGGAACTCTGGCAATTTTTGAGACGATGTCTTCTATTTCGGCAATATCAATCAGTTCCTTGCGGTCAGCCTCAGCAGTCATGCGCTGTCTTGCACCCGCCTCATCAATAACATCGATTGCTTTATCCGGCAAATGTCGATCAGTAATGTATCGATCCGACAATTCAGCCGCTACATGTAATGCTTCCGCGGAATACTTGACATTATGATGTTCTTCAAAACGCGACTTTAGGCCTTTTAAAATCAAAATAGTGTCTTCAACTGAAGGCTCCAGCACATCTACTTTCTGGAATCGGCGCGCCAGGGCATGATCTTTTTCAAAAACCCCGCGATACTCCTGATAGGTTGTCGAACCGATACAGCGCAACTGACCGGAAGCAAGCATAGGTTTAATTAAATTGGACGCATCCATGACCCCGCCCGATGCCGAACCCGCACCAATGATGGTATGAATTTCGTCAATAAACAAAATGGAATCCGGCTCTTTCTTAAGCTGATTGATCAGCGCTTTAAGACGCTTCTCAAAGTCGCCCCGGTATTTCGTGCCCGCAACCAGCGCCCCTAAATCCAGCGAATAAATCACACTGTTCATAAGGATTTCAGGAACATTTTCTTCAACAATCCTTTTTGCCAGGCCTTCAGCGATAGCTGTTTTGCCAACACCTGCTTCGCCGACCAATAACGGATTGTTTTTGCGACGGCGGCACAGTGTCTGAATCGTTCGTTCAATCTCAAGTTCCCTGCCGATCAATGGGTCAATCCGGCCCTGCAAGGCTTCTTCATTAAGATTAGTTGTATATTTGTCCAATGGACTGCCGGCATCGGAATCTGCAATGCCAGCTTCCGATACGTGGTCACTTGATGCTTCATTGTCCTGATCGATTTTAGAAATCCCGTGCGCCAAATAATTAACCACATCCAAACGTGATATATCCTGTTTGTTCAACAAATAAACCGCATGAGAATCCTGCTCGCTGAAAAGAGCCACAAATAAATTGGCGCCAGTCACTTCTTTTTTATCAGATGCCTGCACATGAAAAACAGCCCGCTGCAATACCCTCTGAAATCCCAGGGTGGGCTGAGTCTCGCGTTGAATGCCTTGAGGTATCAGCGACATTGTTTCATCGATAAATTGTGTCAACTGTCCCCGGAGTGCCTTAATATCACAGGCACACGCTTTCATAATTGCCTCTGCCGCCACATTATCGAGCAATGCCAATAACAAATGTTCGACGGTAATAAATTCATGACGTTTATCATGCGCATTTTTAAAAGCTGCATTTAACGTGACTTCAAGCTCTTTACTTAACATAAACTCTCCAAACTACACTTCTTCCATCGAACACATCAACGGATGCTGATGCTCTCGTGAATATTCATTGACTATGTACACCTTGGTTTCTGCCACGTCTTTAGAATACGTTCCGCACACGCCTATCCCTTGAGTATGTATTTGCAGCATAACCAGTGTCGCCTTTTGTTCGGACATGGCAAAAAAATCCATCAAAATCTCAATCACAAAATCCATGGGCGTAAAATCGTCATTTAATAAAATAACTTTATATAAAGGCGGCCTTTTTAGCTTGGGCTTGGCCTCCTGAATAGCCAAACCGTCATCATTATCTTTGAATGGATCAAAATCGGACATAACAACCAAATAAACAAAATTCTTTAAGTGCTAACATAATGCCAATCTTAGTGTATTTCAAGCCTAATATACAAAACAAAATAATATCCAAAAGGTTCAATGTGCATACTTAAATTTTTAATGTTACGTTATACCTTGTCTCTTATACCTTTTTACCAACATAAGCTGCTTAATTCCAGTAAAATATAAATCTTTTACTCAGGAATTCATCGATGGTTTGGAAACCTCATGTTACTGTTGCCGCCATTATCGAACGCAAAAATCGCTTTTTACTCGTTGAAGAAGAAACGCCACGCGGACTTCAATTCAATCAACCTGCCGGACATTTCGAAGAAAACGAAGATCTGATTACTGCTGTTAAACGCGAAGTACTTGAAGAAACCGCCTGGCAATTTGAACCTGAACATCTTGTTTCTATACAACTGTGGCGCAGAAATCCCAAGTTTCCTACGTTTGTCAGAATCTGTTTTTCCGGTCACTGCAGTGACTTCAATCCAGATCAACAACTGGATGCCGGTATTGTTGCCACACACTGGCTCACGCGTAACGAAATTGCCGCAGCGCGGCATCGATTACGCAGCCCGCTAGTGCTCATTAGCGTAGACGAATACCTGAGTGGGCAACGCTATCCCTTATCCCTATTAAAATCATTTCTCGATACTGACGATGACTAAGAACATAATCGTCGGCATGTCCGGCGGCGTCGATTCTTCTGTAACTGCCCTGCAACTGCTGGAACAGGGCCACCAGGTCACCGGTTTATTCATGAAGAACTGGGAAGAAGATGACGGCACAGCGTATTGCACAGCCATGGAAGACCTCGCTGACGCCCAACAAGTCTGCGATAGATTAGGTATAGAACTGAAAACTGTAAATTTTGCGGCCGAATACTGGGATGAAGTATTTGAGGTGTTCCTGTCTGAATTTAAAGCTGGCCGCACTCCTAATCCGGACATTCTGTGCAATAAACATATTAAATTTAAAGCTTTTTTAAATTATGCCATTGAGGATTTAGGCGCAGAATACATCGCCACAGGCCACTATGCGCGCGTTGCTGAAAAAAATGGCGAGTTTTTCCTGTTAAAAGGTCTGGATCCGAATAAGGAACAAAGCTACTTTCTTTACACACTGGGACAAAGACAGCTATCCCGGACCCTATTCCCTATCGGACATCTGCATAAACCGGAAATTCGCACTATAGCTAAAAAAGCAGGTTTTGACAACTACAGAAAAAAAGACAGCACCGGGATTTGTTTTATTGGCGAGCGAAAATTTACAGAATTCCTGCAGCGCTACCTACCTACCCAACCCGGCGAAATACGTACACCCGAAGGCCAGACTATCGCACGGCATTCCGGTTTGATGTATTACACCTTGGGGCAACGCCAGGGTTTGGGTATAGGCGGCGTTAAAAATGCTCCCGATAAACCGTGGTTTGTGCTTGAAAAGGACCTTGATAATAACATCTTAATCGTTGGCCAGGGACATGATCACCCGCTGTTGCTGCATAACACCCTGGAAGCGGGTCAACTGGATTGGTGCAGTAATAAACCGTTAACAGAACCGCTGCGTTGTTTTGCGAAAACCCGCTATCGCCAGGCCGACCAGTTGTGCGCCCTGGAACCGCTAGGTAACGATAGATGCAAAGCTGTCTTTGACAAGCCGCAAAGAGCAATTACACCTGGGCAATCGGTGGTTTTTTATGATGGTGAAATTTGTTTGGGTGGAGGGATTATTGAATCCAAAACGAATGGATAATTACTAACGAGGCTTTGCCTCAGACCAACGAGTCGTGGTCAGTGCTATATGGCGTTGGAAGGGCTCCGCTGGTGCCGGTATGGTAAAATTACCACGCCGGTATTAGATCGCTGGGTGATCAGACCTTATATCAGACCTTATAAAGGTTAAAAGATAAAAGCTAACGGAGCCCCCACTATGGTATCTCAAAACGTTGCCGAAATAATTCAAAAACATGTTACGCTGGAAGTCGAAAGCATTGACCGGATGTATCTTAATGGGTATGTGCCGGGGCTTCAAACTGAAGGCGGT
>JAGXGJ010000027.1 GCA_024636875.1 Methylococcaceae bacterium
GTGCGTGCCAATCCGCTCCCGGCGGATTGGTCATAACGGGCTATCCCTGCCCGTTCCTCTTCGAGCGCTGTGCGTGCCAATCCGCTCCCGGCGGATTGGTCATAACCGGCATCGCCGGTGTTCGGCTTCATCTTCAGATCGCCTTTAATCACCTGCATGATCTGGGCGTGAATATCAAACCATTCACGCATTCTTATATAAGACAAGAAATTATCGGCGCAGTATTTCCGCAATTTGCTGTTGGACAGGTGTTTTTTCTGCTCCTCAAAGGTATTCCAGATGTTTAGCAGCGTTAGAAAATCGGATTCCGGATGACGAAACGCCGCATGTTTGGCATCAGCCTGCTGCATTTTATCGGCTGGTTTTTCGCGCGGATCCTGCACGCTTAACGCTGAAACAATAATGGCGACTTCGGTTAAACAATGCCCATGTGCGGCTGCGATCAGCATTCTTGCCAGTTTCGGGTCGGTCGGGAATTTGGCTAACTGTTTGCCAATTTCTGTCAATTTTCCAGACTTATCCAGTGCATGGACTTCATGCAGGACGGTTTTGCCGTCGCGGATCATCTTGTCTTCGGGCGGCTCCAGAAACGGGAAGTCTTCAATATCACCCAGATTTAACGCTGTCATCTGCAAAATGACGGCGGACAAATTGGTGCGCATAATTTCCGGCTCGGTAAATTCCGGCCTGGCTAAATAATCATCATGGGAATACAGCCGGATACAAATACCCTCGGCAACACGACCACACCGCCCCGCCCTTTGATTCGCGCTGGATTGAGAAATACGCTCGATCGGCAAACGCTGGATTTTACTGCGATGGCTGTAGCGGCTGATGCGCGCATGACCGGTATCGATTACGCAGCGTATACCCGGAACAGTTAAAGACGTTTCCGCGACATTGGTTGCCAGCACGATGCGTATTTTTCCACCTTTGGGCTTGAAAACCCGCTCCTGTTCGCTGACACTGAGCTTTGAATACAGCGGCAGGATTTCATATTGCATAGGATGATGTTTTTTCAAGGAATCGGTGGTTTCCCTGATTTCCCGTTCACCGCTGAGAAAAATCAGTATATCGCCGCGTAAATCCCGGTACAGTTCATCGACGGCATCGAGTATCGCATTTTGTAAATCGCCGGTAGTCTCGTCTTCCTCTTCCTTCTGTTCGATAGGGCGATAACGCATTTCAACCGGATAAGTCCGACCCGAAACTTCAATAATCGGCGCATTATTAAAATGCGCAGAAAACCGCTCCGGATCGATCGTTGCCGAGGTAATGATCAGCTTTAAATCGGGGCGCTTGGGCAACAGCCATTTCATATAGCCCAATAGAAAGTCGATATTTAAACTGCGTTCGTGCGCCTCATCAATAATGATGGTGTCGTATTGAGTTAAGTACGGGTCGTTTTGCGATTCTGCCAGCAAAATGCCGTCCGTCATTAATTTAACCAATGACTCCGGGTGTGTTTTATCATTAAAACGGATTTTGTAGCCTACCGACTTGCCAAGCGGCTCACCGAGTTCTTCGGCGATACGATCGGCAACGGTCCGCGCTGCAATCCGCCTGGGCTGCGTGTGACCAATAAAACCCGCCGCCCCTCGCCTGATAGACAAACAAATCTTGGGTAGCTGCGTGGTTTTGCCGGAACCCGTTTCACCGCACACAATCACCACCTGATTTCCCTGTATCAGTTTGGCGATGTCATCTTTGTTACCGGTGACCGGTAAATCCGGAAAATTCAGCACTGGAATGCTGGCGAGGCGCTGGTTTCTCGCGGCGACAGTTTTCTCGATAAGGCTTGCCAGTGCGTTAAGCTGCTCTACCGGGCTTTTGCCTTTTTGATATTCGCTGCGTAACCGGTCTAGTTGTCGTTTTAAGACATGCCTGTCCTGATTGAGACAAAGCGGAAGTTGTTGAGTGAGTTGTTTAACAAGATCAAGAGAGGACATCAAAACAGCCGGTAAAATAGAGTTATTATACGTTAGCCGGGTGGTATGAGTAGAACACAGTGAAATCCGCTATAGTTGATGTAGCTACTTGAAGGTATCTACTTTAAATCCCGCGGCAAACATCAAGGCCGCCGAAATATTCATCCGGGCTTAAAAGAGTATTCTCAATACCAGATCGCAAAGCTCTAATATCCAGATGTTTGCCGGACTGGTTTTTATATATCCATGAACAGCATCGGAATGCCGTAAGTTAAAACAAAATAGCTGATCGCTAAAATAATGCTAACGCTCATTTTTGTCGTAAATGTTTGCCGCAAAATATAGCTTACAACCGCTATATACCAAACTACCAGCAATGCACCTATGCCGATTGCAATTTCTTCCGAATATTCCTGATGCTTCATTACCATGAAAAAATACAGCGCTTCGGTGGCTACTGCCAGCGTCATCATAAAGTTTTCGCAGACAAAAATGGCGATAAACATTTGATTAAAAAACTGCCATTTTTTAAAGATTAACAAATACGCGGCGATGGATGAAAATGCCATGATTGTTCGCAACACGACTTCAAGCGTCCCGTCGGCAGGATCAGAAATCAAACCCTCAACAATCATGCCTGAAATAAGATAAAACGCGACTGTTTTCCACATAAACGATCTTGAGGGAAACAATTCAGCAGGATTATTTTTGAAACAGCAAAGAGAAAGATATTGGATTAATAATTTCATTGTAAATGATGCTTGTACTCAGGAAAAAGGTATGTTGTACCGGGTTTCAAACGCTTAATGTATTATAACCGCTGCACAGATCGATGAAGCTAATCAAAGGGCCGGATTCGATCTATAGTGGTATCAACGATGAACTGATTCTAAACATTAATAACCTTGATTATTTATTTGCAACCCCTTTAATTGCCCGGGCAAGCGGATAATTTCGGATTCGAGCCGGCCATCAGCATAAAGTCTTATTAGACGATAACCCGGGGCGGCCGTCTCCACGCTGAAAGTTTCGCTTTCAGGTTTAAATTGAAAACAGGTTGATGGTGCACCCAGGACCCGGACTGTCCCGATTGTAATATCCATGACTTGATGGATATGCCCGGTGGTAACGGCTTTTATTTGCGGATATTTATTAATAATTGCCAAAAAATCCTGGCTGTTTTCTATCATCATCGTATCCATAAAGCCGTTGGTTTTCAGGCAATGATGATGTACTGCAATCAGTGCATGGCGGTCTGGCTTGCTAATTAAACAGTCTTCAATAAATAACAATTCCTGTTGTGACAGACGGCCTTCGGGCACATCACCTGGTTTCTGGCTGTTTAAACAAATCAATTGCCAGTTTTCCATGGAAATCTGTTTACGGCAGTTAACCAGGCGGGTATTTAAAATCTGCTGCATCAGATCATAATCATCATGATTGCCTGGCAAACAGATGCACGGCGTGTTACAGGCTTCAAGGCGGTTCAGGATGCGCAGATAGCTTGCCGGGCAAGGGTCTTGTGCCAAGTCGCCGGTAACAAGGATTAAATCAAAATGCTGATAATTGGCAAAGGCGTGCTCAAGAATTGCATGAAAATAATGCTCTGTATTGACACCCAGTAGTGTATCGTCCGGACCAGGCAGAATATGCATGTCGGTTATTTGTAATATCGATGTGTAGGCCGTCATGGAAAAAGCTCAGGCAATGTTCTTATAAAGAATTTTGGAGTTTCTTTGCGGATTGTACAGTGCCTTTAGGGGCTCGGGAAGGCTGTTTATATCTGACGATAGAAATCCGCGCTCAATAAACCAGTGCATGGTTTGCGTTGATAACACGAATAACTTTTTTAAATTTAGTTGTCTGGCGTAGCTATAGACATAATCAAGCATGCGATTACCTCGGGCTGATCCCTGGTAATCGGGATGTACGGCAAGGCAGGCAATAGCGCCGAAAAGACCTTGTTCATTAGGATGTAATGCTGTGCAGCCAATGATCAACCCGTCCCGTTCAATAACGATATAGTCGGCTATTTCCATTTCAATTTTTTCTCTGGAACGCTTGGCTAATATGCCTTGCTGTTCCAGTGGCTTGATCAATTCCAGAATGCCGCCTATATCGTTCAGCGTGGCCGGGCGAAGTTCTTCAAAAGGCGTGGAACTGATTAGTGTGCCTATGCCGTCACGGCTAAATAATTCCAGTAACAGAGCGCCATCGATGACTCGATTAATCAAATGAACACGTTCTATCCCGGCTTGGCAACTTTGGATGGCGGCTTTGAGCGGCAAGCTAATGGTGTCGCCTATGTCTTGATGCTGCTGCAGGAAAGTATTAGCTTCAGCGGTGGTCATTTGCCGGATTTGCTCGTTATTATCCGGATTACAACAACTTTGTTCAGTTAATAATATTAATTTTTCCGCTTTTAAGGCGATAGCAACGGCTGTGGCAACTTGTTCCGCAGACAGGTTAAAAATTTCTCCACTGGGTGAAAAGCCTATGGGCGAGATCAGCACAACATTGTTTTGGTCGAGTTGTTGATGGATTGCGGCGCTGTCAATCCGACGCACCTCGCCGGTATGGCAGTAATCGATACCGTCTATTACACCGATGGGTTTGGCGGTGATAAAATTGCCCGATGCTACCTTAATCTCACTGCCCGCCATCGGTGAGTTGGACAGACCCATAGATAATAACGCTTCAATTTCCACGCGGACTAATCCTGCGGCCTCTTTGACGCATTGCAGCGCCAAATCATCGGTAATGCGTAAGTGCTTATGAAAGAGAGCAGATGCGTTGAGCTTATCAAGACGTTGGTCTATCTGCGGACGTATGCCGTGAACCAATACCAGGCGTACGCCTAAACTGCTGAGCAAAGCAAAATCGTGTACATGATGATCAAAATCATCAGCCAGTACCGCCTCGCCGCCAAAAGAAATGACAAAGGTTTTGTTGCGATGCGCATGGATGTAGGGGGATGAGTCTCTAAACCAGCTGACGAATGAGCTTTGTGATTCCATGATTATTTGATTAGCGTGGGTACATATTACATACCCTGACTTTTAAGGTTTACGAGTGGGCGTTTCTTTCAAAAAAAGAGCTAAATCCTTTCGCCTCAAGATTTAAGCGGAGCTTGGTATCACCCGTCCACAGTAAGCCATTCATTTCAATCGTCAGGGCAACGAATAGCATATCTTTTGGATCAACGTCTTTTACCAGCAGCCAAGATTTTTGTAATGCATCCACTGAAATGACGTTTTCATCATAAAAATCAATATGTCTGATAAGTTCATAAAGGATTTCCAAAATTTCATCTGGTGAATGTTTGCTGATTTTACAGATTTTTTCTTTATGCTTAAAAAGTTCCACAAAGCCGAACTTTGACATTAACAAAACCCGTTGCGGTTCTAACAAAAACGAGGCGATTGCTGAGTTTTTACTCACCAATGCCGAAAAAATGATATTGGTATCGACAATAATCGGCTTTATTGAATCTTGGCTAAAAAACGGGCCTGGTTTTCACTCCACCAGTTTGTTTTTAATTCTTCATCTAAAACCATTGCATCATCTGTAGTCATTTGGCTTTGCGAAAGCAATTCTTTAATCCGCAATATTTCGATGAAGCGCAGCAATTCCTGGGAGTTTAAATATTTTTTGGAGAAGGTTAAATTTACTGTCGTTTCAGTGGCTTGATAATTCAACATAGTCATTCCTGATTGAAAATAGTGTTGTGGGACATAATCTGTATTATGCTTTACTTTATACGAGCTACCTAGCTAAAGCAGTTTAACCAGCGTAGCGACAACCGCAATTGATGCAGCCATCAGAACGCCCAATTTGATGATGATCCTGTATTCCAGCTCGCGCATATCCCGGCGTAAGTTGTTTTCCAGTTCGACCAAGTCGTTTTTGGTTGCCAATTTATCTTCGATCAGGCGAGCTTGTTCGCTGGCGAAAACTTCGGCCTGTTCTTCGGTAAAGCCTACCGCTTTGAGCTTTTTCACAAAGCTGTGTGTATCGAAAGTAACGGTGGTCATATTTTATTCCTGATTGAAATTTAATCACTTGAATAATGCAGAATTATCCCTCTAAAGCCCGACATAAAGCAAGGTAGGTTGGATTGATGCTGTTTCTACCCAGTATTTACTGTACCAATGCGTTTGCTAGTTCCCATGCTGGAGATTGGGAACCAGAGCAATATCCGTAGGGCGTGCCGCGCGCGCCAAAGTGGTTAAGGTTGTGAGTGTAGATGTTATCTCAAGCTGCTAAGAAGGCGCGCATGGCGCGCCATACCCGTCTACTCACCGAATTCGTTGACGCTGTCGAATGTAATGTTTTCTCCCCAATTTTCAGCATACCATCCGCTTCGTACCAGCCGGTGAAAACTTGAATACGGCCAATCTGCGACCTTGGACACCAATCCATGTTTAACCGGATTCCAATGGATATAATCCATGTGTCGATTGAAATCGTCTTCATCATGGATTAAATGATCCCAGAAACGATTGTGCCAAAGCGTACCTTGCTGTCGTTTGCGTCGCAGGGCGTTCAACCAAGTCGGGCGATTCAGACGTTCCCCGCAACGTTGAGTAACGATCCGTTTAATTATGCTCCAGTGCGAAGAAAAATCGGTATCATCTGGCGGCAGACGCCCAGATGCAATGCAAATGATCGGGCAACAGCACCCAGGCAACGATTTCGAAAGGCCTGGTTTGCCGGGTGAATTGAATCCCCTGGCGCAACGCCGCACGAACATCGTTACCGGTCAGAAAGCACTGCCTGCGGAACGTAACCACCGTGAAAAATACATCCCGCACGGCAAATAAACGCGTCGATAATCCGACATAACAACATCCGTAGGGCGTGCCGCGCGCGCCAAAGTGGTTAAGGTTGATGTTGATGTTGATGTTATCCCAAGCTTAGATGGCACGCGGCGGGCCCTACTGGGCTGGGCTTACCGCGTTTAATCAGAATGTAATTTATACGGTCATCGCGTATAACGGTTTGGAGGGTTCCGGTACAGGTTCGCCGGATTTATCGCAGGCCGTAATCCACGCATCCATTGCGTCGTGCAATTCCTTAATTGCTTCTTCCTCAGTGCGTCCCCACGCGTTACATCCCGGTAAATCGGGAGCTATAGCAATATAACCTTCGTCTTCATCGCTCCAAAAAATCTCAATGGGGTATTTATTCATGATTTTTCACCGTATTTGTTAAGCATCGCCGCTAATTGTCTGGCCTGATACGGCAAAATAAAGCCGTTCCGGTTTTGGAAATTTAATTGTATGGGTTCACCATTACGCTTAAAAACGCTATGCGACCCTTTACCACCATGATGAATGAATCCAATTTCCAGGGCCATTTTACAAGCATCGTCGAAACGAACCGCTTTCGGGTTATGTAGAACTGAAGCAATTAGTTTCTCTTTTTTGGTTATTTTCAACCTTTATTTCCAAAAATTTGCGCAGCCGAAAAGGTACGCACAGCGTACTTGGCTTTTTTTATCAGCCTGGGGGCGGCCACTGCAGAACGTGACCACCGTAAAAAAATACATCCCGCCTGGCAAATAAACGCGTCGATAATCCGACATAACAACATCCGTAGAGCGTGCCCTACAGGGCTGGTTCTTGTTTTAATGCATGCTCGGTTATTATTTCTATATTCATAAATCACCTCCAATTTTGGTGCGTAACGCAATCGTGATAGCCTATTGCGCCAACATACAATGCGATATGGCTAACGCTTATTGCACCCTACGGATTGCATCTTACCGCGTTGGTCTTTATTTTATATTGTCAGTTCGTTGTCAATGCCTGCAATTGGTTCGTCTAGGATTAAAGTTAATTTTTCTCCAAGTCGGTTTGCTTTTGTTCCACCGTGATTGTCGTCTGGATAAAATATTTTTAGGTCAGGATAGTTGTTGCGAAGATTCCAACCTATACAACCTTCAATGTGTCTGCGTAAATCTGTTTCAAAAGTTGTCGGGGCGAAATACACGTTGATAAGTTCGATGTATGCAACAATACTGTTACTCACTCGGTTATAGTTGTCTAAAAGACTTGCAACTGCATCTGTAGTTTTGTCCCGCCACATACCGTTCCAAATGATTTTCTCAATTCCGTTGCGTGCAGCAACCGGGTCAATAATTCTGTAATTAAGTCCGGTTATTTGAATGATGTGTTCCTTTTGTCGTTTACCAAATGAAACCGTCTCACCAACGTAATGAACGTAGTTGATGTTGTTTACGTATCTACTTTAAATTCCAGGGGAAAAGCAACATCAAACCGGCAAAGTTTGCGCTTTTTGAGTAATTAAATCTGCCAAAGAGGGTAGTTCGAATCGCCCAGACTCTCGATCATAAACATAATCGTAAAAGCTCACGGCTAA
>JAGXGJ010000183.1 GCA_024636875.1 Methylococcaceae bacterium
AAGTATGATGCGCGGGTTTTTATGGGTCGTGTCAGTTTGTAATTGCTGGATATCGAAGGTTGCCATAATGTTCCTGTTCAATAGAGGGTTCTTATGCAGAGCGCCACTGCAATTAAGTTAATGCATTTATCCACAGATTGTTATAAAACAATAGCAACAGTTGCGTTCAGTCACTGTATCATTACGCCAGGTTATTCTTTAGCGCTGGCATTATATGTTATTCGTAAAGGCAATCGCTCAAATCGGGTGTTTTAAAAAATTTTGATTTTAAAATTTCCTCTGCATTTTCGTCTGTGAGTTTGCCGCTCTTACCCAACCTCGACATTTTACTGTCATGAACCATTTGAAAGGCTTTGTCGAAATCTGCATTGATAAAATTTCTGGATAAATAAACACACAAACAATAGACCTCTGAATAATAATCTGGGCTGCCGGATGCACAATTGTTGATCTTGTCGGAAAAAAGCCGCATCAAAGAAATCACAAATCCATCATGCCGCCATGATACCGGCCGATCCGTAACATCCGATCCTTGAATAGCAATAGCGCCCAATGCGCAATAAGCAAGATCGATCATTCCCGCCAAAATTTCGACCATATCCCCCGCTTTAATCGCCCGTAATAACTCACTGCCTTCCTCCATAAGCAAGGCCTGACGCATAATAATGTCCATTTCGGATAACCGAACATTTGCTCCCTGTTCTGCTTGAGGAAATGAAAATGCGTCGTGGAATTCTCTAACCAATTTCAAGTGTTTATTCATGGCTCCTGTCCTTTATCAGTTGATAAGCAGTTTATATTTGAGCTAATAAGGGTGATGCTCATGACATCCTCCTTCTCGAATTAGTGAAGTTTATTCAGTAATGCTCTTGCAGCAGCTTCAGACGAAGCGGGATTTTGGCCTGTAATCAGGTT
This sequence comes from Methylococcaceae bacterium, assembly GCA_024636875.1. Taxonomy (GTDB): domain Bacteria; phylum Pseudomonadota; class Gammaproteobacteria; order Methylococcales; family Methylomonadaceae; genus JAGXGJ01. The sequence continues at coordinate 916 of JAGXGJ010000183.1, forward strand.
GCCATCGGTAACGGTATAAGGTTGCCAATCCTCAGCTTTCGAATAGTCTCCGCCGTTCATTTTCAACAAATCTTCCACCAGGAATGGTACAACGCTAGTCAATCCGATTGCTGCCTCTTCAGTATTGGCAAAGCCGGTCACGCACTTTCCTTGTACTAGAGGTGAGCCGTCGGGCATTTTAGTATGGCTGAACACGGCGGGGCCATGACAGACTGCGGCCACTGGCTTGCCTGCGGCATACAGGGTTTCAATCAACACAATAGAGTCATGATCTTCCGATAGATCCCACAGCGGGCCGTGGCCGCCCGGATAAAATACCGCATCATAGTCTTCGGCTTTTATGTGTGAGAGTTTGACGGTATTTGCCAGCGCCTGTTGCGCTTCTTTATCGTTCTTGAAACGCTGTATTGCCGGCGTCTGTGAAGCTGGATCGTCACTTTTCGGATCCAGCGGAGGTTGTCCGCCTTTCGGGGAAGCCAAGGTAATTTCAGCGCCCACGTCTTTGAATAGGTAATAAGGGGCAGCAAATTCTTCCAGCCACAACCCAGTCTTCTTGCCTGTGTCGCCAAGCTTGTCGTATGAAGTCAACACCATCACTATTTTCATCAGTATATCTCCTCTTATGGTGACGTTTAGAACTGATTTATACGATGCCATAATAGAATTGAAGACCAACAGGTATCGTTATTGTTCCCAATGCAGAACGCGGGAGCAATAAAACGACTTAGTTCGCGCAAAGTGCCAATCCATTTATAATCATGCCACCGCGAGTCTTCCGGCAATTTTGCAAACAGCGGGTGAGGCGCGATGCCATAACGTCAGGGATAAGACATGCCGACTTAGATGCGGTCTTTGACATCCAGTACATTATGCGGTTGGTCCACCGGCTTGTTATCGACGTCAATAATTACTTTTTCGCCCGCCGTAGACATCAATCAAATGCCTCATGCGCCGGGTAGGATAGTATGACCCCAGTGATATGTATTTGGTGGGGATACCTCGGACCCTAAGCCCTTCGATGTCTTTTTACGGCGGCCCGAAAATTTCATCCATCGTGAGATTCGTACGAATGAATTTGCACAACTGCTCTTTGGCGCCTCCAAACGCCGTGAACTCTTCTTCCGGCAATCCGATAATGCCGGATTCCTTACGCACCAGTTCCCTAAGAAACCTGATCTGGGACGTTACAAGATACCGGGGATTGCTCATAGCGTTGATCCGGTCTGCACCCAGCGCGTAATTATTCAATCGATCAGCTAGTTCCGAATCGAAGATTTGCAGTGTGGGGTGTAAGTTCTTGAGCGTTGAAATTATTCCGTCGATGGCAAAGGCAAAATTGGCAAAATTCTGCTCACTTCGGTCATTCTCGAAATACTGAAAAGCGATGTGACAGTTGTGTATTGATCCATAAAGGGTATTGATAGCTTTTGCTAACCTATGTTTGGGTATTTGGCTTTCGTTCCATCTTGTTTCGACAATATCAATTAATTTAGTCCACATATCAAACTCCCACAATGCAGCGAATAATCAGTTGAAGATACTAGCACACATGATGAGACTCTACTATTTCATCTAGATAAAAGCAGCAATTACCCGTTAAAACTTAAGGGTATAAATTGGAAATTGCTGGTCTTTTCCATGACTTCGACAGACATGCTAAAATAAAGTGTTAATACCTACACGGCAGAGGTGATCTATTACGGCAAAATATCAACCGGCAGCCTTGGTATGACTACCATGCTGATAACCGCTACCTATAAGGCAAGGATGATAATCATGTGTTTATTTTTGCATGCGCGTTTTAACATTTGAATAAAGCGGCTACTTAAGCTGTGATAGGTGGGGCGACTTCAATCGCCTATGCGCGGCTATCCAAAGTAGGTGCTTTAGGCGAAACCATCCCCTTTTTATGTTAACTTTATAGGAATGATCCAATCTGAGGGCGCGAGGCAGGTAGTACCCTTGCAGGCCTGGGCGCGGACGAGCATGCGGAGATTTTCTGTGTTGCCCGGAAGCGTCACCTGCACCGGAATACTCACTTTCCCTTCATAAACTTTGATGTCACCCAGTGGAGTAGCCATAGCGTGCGCATCGGGATAGGCAGGCTTCACTACTGCCTTGCCGGAGTCCTCGCGTACATCAACAGAAGTGGGAATCAGGAAATCGAGACTCGCAGGATTGGCATTGATATGCCAGCCCTCGGCAATGTCCAGCACCGCCGTAACAGTAAGGCTATTACCCTCGCGCTTCGGTTCTGACACACTGACCTTTATATACGCTTTGGTTTCCATCGTACCCTGCGGGGTAACCGCTTCATCCGGTTGCTGTGTGGACTTCACTGCCGGTGTCAGATGATTCAGTCTAAGCAACGCATGCACCATGTGTGTATAAGCTCTCGGATTCTCGGTGATGGCCTGCCCGAAGGCATTAAGCAGCGACTCGGTCTGTTGTTTCCATTCGGCATCGCCGGTGATTTCATAAAGATCGAACAAAGCCTGAGCCATCACCGCGTTACCGGAGGGGATGGCCGAGTCAACGGCGTTTTTCATCCGAACCAGCAGCTGCTCGCTGCCATCGGTGAAATAATACCCGCCATGTTCCTCATCCCAAAACAGCTCCTTGGCCTTCGCGGTCAGCTCCTTGGTTGCTTGCAGATATTTGTCCTCTTTGGTCGCGCGATAGGTAGATACCAGCCCCTGAATCATGAAGGCATAATCCTCAAAATAGGCCGCAATCTCGGCCTTGTCATCACGCCATGTGCGATACAGCGCCCCGTCTTTGTTCCGCAAATTAACCAGAATGAAATTGACAGCGCGGCGGGCGGCTTCGATATATTCCTGCTTCCCCATGCGCTGCCCGGCGCGGGCGAAAGCGTCGATCATCAGTCCATTCCAGGACGTGATGATTTTATTGTCAAGATGCGGCAACTTGCGCTTGTCCCTTGTTTTCTGTAGCGCGGTCATTTCGGTTTGCTGTTTCTGGATTGCATCCTCATAAGACAGTTCTTTTGCGGTCGTACTTTCGGAAAGCGGCTGGTTCAGATACAGCACCTTGCCGTTCGTATGCTTGTGACCGGGAATCTCGGGAATCTCCGCCAGCCCGTAATGTTTCATGAGCCATGCATAGGAATCCTTATCCAAGGCATCATGCAGTTCCGCATCCGTCCATGCATAATACTCGCCTTCCACGGCGTCGGTTTCAGCATCAAGCGCAGAGTAGAAGCCACCGTCCTTGTGCGTCATCTGCCGCAGCGTGAAGTCGAAAATACCTTCGGCCACGGCACGGTCTTCGGGCTTGTTGGAAAGCGCGTAAAGCTCAGTGTAGGTTCGCCCCAGCAGCGCCTGATTGTAGAGCATCTTCTCGAAATGCGGGATACGCCACTGTGCATCGGTGGCGTAGCGATGGAACCCGCCGCCGACATGATCGTGAATCGCTCCCTCTGCCATTTTCTCCAGCGTGCTGCGCGCCATCTCCAGGGATGTGTTATTGTCGGTCAGGCGGTAGGCATCGAGCAAGAACAGCAGTGCGTCCTCATTTGGAAACTTCGGCGCCTGATAAAATCCGCCCAGTCGGTTGTCGTAGTAATTACGGAAATGGCTGATCAGCGCCTCCACCAGCTGGCCGCCGGAAAGGGAGCTGCTTTGGGCATGGTTTTCCTGCTGTTTGATCTGGATGATGGAACTAGCCAGCCGCTCGGCCTGCGCTTTTACGGCTACATGATCCTGCGTCCATACGTAATGGATCTGCTGAATGAGGGACGTGAAGTCCGCTGGCGGGAAATAGGTGCCGGCGTAAAACGGCTTGAGATCGGGCGTGACGAACACGTTGTTCGGCCAGCCGCCGCCGTGCGTCATCAGCTGGGTGGCTATCATGTAGAGTTCATCCACGTCCGGGCGTTGCTCCCGGTCGATCTTGATGCTGACGATAAACTGGTTCATCAACTTGGCAATCTCGGGATTCTCAAAGATTTCCCGTTCCATCACATGGCACCAGTAACAGGTGGAATAGCCGATGGAGAGCAGAATCGGCTTGTTTTCCTGCCGCGCCTTGGCAAACGCTTCCTCGCCCCACGGATACCAGTCAACCGGGTTATGCGCGTGCTGGAGAAGATACGGGCTGCTCGAATCAATCAGCCTGTTTGCTGCGGCAGGCGCCGAAAGAGAAAAAGTCAAAATCCCTCCGAATAAGAAAATTGGAGCCTTGGAAACTAAAAACAATTTTGGTTCTGTCGCAAAGTTTGTCAGTTTGAGCGATAACTGACCAATTTTAGCAATTGAAAAATACGATGATTAGTTTTTAAGGCGCTCACTTTCCAAAGGATGTCATTCTCTACGCTGTTTTTTTCTACATCAGGTAGGATGCCTCTTATCGAGATCTTGAAGCCATTATGGAAGAAAGAGGCGTTAAAGTTGATCATTTCACACTCAACTTATTTCCTTTGTGGAAAATTAAAATTTGGTTACCCACTGTATTTCACATAGAGACTTTATTTTATACAATCCATTTTCAATGAACGGATTTTATGATGAAAATTGAAATCACTCAGGTCGTGAATAGTCGCATTGGCGCCAAAAATAAGTTCTGAGTCTTCTTTAACATCCTGTTCTGTGGAACCGAGGGAACGTATTAAATCGGGGTATTTGGCTATCTCTTTTAGGGTTAGCTTGAAATTAATGTTCTCGAAAACTACCAGCTTGGCCTTAGGGCCAACTTTGAGGCTATCAATACGCGAAGCCCAATTTTCGCCATTTACATTTTGTAAATTGTTCAATTCTACTGGACCTGAAAGCCGGAAATGGGGTCCCGCATAGCCACTATTCTGAAAAAATTCGGCCCAGCAATTCTCATCTCCGGCATAGGCGGTCGAAACTCCAACTAATAACACATTTACCATAAATACCGTTTTAAAGGCATAGATTACTAACTTGATTAGATTCATCTTTCTTCTCCTGCTCTATCGTTGGTCGAATATCATTCTTGGCGTTTGTAGGCGATTGACATTTGGGCTTCAGCGCTTCCGGATAAGACGCTCGAATCCGGGCAGCATCGGCAAAACTCATAACATGGTTATAGCCGCAAACCGTTTTAAGGGATTTGCTTTTAACGACTTAGTGTATCCGCCGAGTTTGTTTCAGGGTTTTCATGACCGCATAGACGGCTGAAACCGTTATTTATGCAAGTTCACGTCGCACCCAAAGCTCATAATCATAAATCTTTAGCATTTTGGTTGATTTTAAGCGTCCGACGACTCATCGGGTTCGACCGTCAAATCTATTGCCCCTGCGCTTTTGATTGCATCCAAATGAAGTAGATCACCATCTTCGTAAAGCAGTACACCTTCATTATCAACGCATAACACTCTGCCATCTTTAAGATGAATCAAGTCAAACAAAACGGTATGACCAGCCTCATTTGGCGTAATAAAGGTTGAGATGTTATCTATAAAGCGACCGATTCCAGTTTTTTCTAGGTCTGTCGTATCTATCAGTCCATGTGGTTCGACGCTCAAATCAATCATGCCTGCCTCATTGATTCCATAGTAGTTATGGCTAAGCACATTTTCACGGGTATATGGCACTACGGATTCGTCAGTAACCCTCAATACTTTGCCATTCTTAAGAAAAACAAAATCAACCATGACGTATCCACCTGTATTTTCAGTTTCAACGCGATCAATATAAAGCCCAGTTTCAGCTCTCTCAGTCATCGCATCGGCATGTGCGTTAGCCATGACAATCTTATCGTCTGACCTTGAAATAGATAAGGAAATAGAACCATCGTTTCTGTTTAATAGCGTGCCCCAGCGAATATCTTCATGTTGATGAAACCATTCTGAAAACTGGTGCTCATCATCAAAGGGCATGGTGATTTCATTATATAATGGCGCTATTTGAAGTAGTGCTATAAGGGGTTTGGTATTCATCAATTTTTCCCGAGTAACCCAGGCTTTTATGCTTGAGATGGATAAAGCTCAACATAACCGTTCCATTGCTCCCTAAACCCCTTTTAGCCTATAAAAAAATCGATAGGTGTGAGGGTTAGAGCGGCAAAATCAGAACCAATATCTATATCAAAACCAGCCTTATCTGCCGCAACTTTTATATTTCTTTCCGTCGATCCATCTGGCAAAGATAGTATTGAGTCAAGCTCTTTAAAGTTAACAATAAAATGCTCTTTTTTTTGTTCGTTTATTCAGTTTTCTATAATTAGAATTATATCGCGATCATTCATTGTATTTTTTTCCTCTGTTTAATATCTAAATTTGCAAGAGTTGGGTGCTAATAAACAAAAAGCTCTAAAGTTTCACGGGATTTAGTGGCAAATTTGTTGTTGGACGAAGCCGCTATCGCGGCGGAAAAACCAAGACACTACAAATCTGTTAAGCCTAAGACTATTTCGAAAAAAAACTTGAAAATAAGCCCTAAAATAACTTAGACTTAACCGCAATGAACAAAATCATAAATT